>JAFWLX010000326.1 GCA_017510875.1 Atopobiaceae bacterium
GCCCTTACGGCGTGGCAGCTGCGGAACTCGCTTTTTCCTTCGGGGCTCCGCCCCGAAGGAAAAAGCTCAAACAGTCCTCGCTCCCGCCGCGCCGACGGGCGGAGCAGCCTCAGAGGCGCCCCTACGCTCACCTCCCCGGCCTGCCCGCGAGATGCCGAGGGTGCCCGTCTGGGCCGTCCCGTGGGCTGTGGCTGGACCCTAGTACGCGCTCATGCTTTTGAACTCGCCGGGGTGAAGCACAAGTTGGATGGCCCATGGTGGAACCAGCTCGGGTCGGTGATCCTCGTCGTAAAAGACAAAGGCGCACTTGTATGGGGGCATGCGCTCTGGATAGATGCCCCAGCCGTCGGTAAAGTAGACCAGTCCCTGCAGGTCGTCAAACTCGCCCTCCTGGCGCAGCTGTTGCACGTACCTAAAGGCCGGTCTAAAGTCGGTTCCACCAAATCCGTGCAGCTTGATGTTGTGACGCCAGCGGTCAAGGTCGGCAACAGAGCTTATCTTGACGTCGCTCTGCACGCGTGCGTCTGCCTGAATGATGTGGATGTTGGTCTTTGAGAAGAACCCGCCCTCGCTGGTAAGTACGTCAAAGGTGGCATCGATAAACTCCTGCACCACGCTTGCCTGAACCGAGCTAGAGGTGTCAATGACAACGGCAAAGTCGCGAATGCGTTTCTCGGTGCGGTACTCCAGCGGTTCTATGAGCGGCATGTCATGGTAAAGCTCTAGCCCATAGGTGTAGAAGACATAGTCAAACTCGTCGTCCGAGAGGCGCATGTCCTCTCGCTCGACGGCAAACTGGCGCAGGAAGGTGCGGTAATCCATGCGCTCGTGCGTATCAACGGAAAGCTCTCGCACAAGGTTGCCAAGGCTCGCCCCTTGGCTGCGCGAGAGCGTCTCTAAGTCCACACGCATGCTCTTTGACACATGCGACCATGCCTGCTCTGCCTGCTTGCGTTGCGCGTCTGTAAGGGAGGCTGGCATCAAGGGCGCTGGCGAGTCGTCCTCGTGCGAGGCAGACCCGGGGCTGTTGCGATCCTCGTCCTTTGTCTGTTTGGCGGGTGCGTCCTCCTCGACGCTACCTTGCGCATCCGCCCCCTTGTCTTGCTGCCCAGCGTGTTCGCCTTGCTGGGAGTCCTGCTGGCCTTCTGTCTGCCCACTTTGCCCACCGCTTTTGCCCTTGGGCGCAAACCAGAGGCTATGGTCATCTACAAAAAAGAGCTTCTGCCACCGTGCTCGCTTGCTGGCATATGCCCCATCGCAAAGCGCGTGGTAAAGTCGCTCGGTGGTAAGCGGTGCCCGCAGGTCATGTGCTAGTTGGTCAAGCACCTTGTCAAGGGCGGTACCTCGCTCACCTTCGCGCGGTCCAGCTAGCTCGCGTACCAGGCTCTCAGCCACCATGTCGCTGGCAAGGCTCCACGCGTCCTCATCTGCCAGGTTGCCCACAAAGGGATGAAGCAGCAGGCAGTGCAGCAGAATATGCAGCAGGTCATGCACGGGAGGCGTACGAGTTTGCGAGAAGGTGGCAAGCACCTTGGCGGCACGCACGTACAACGTCTGCCCGTTGCAGGCATAGGTGCTGCCCTGCTCGCTGGGCTCCGTTGCAAGCAGGCCAATCGATGCGGAGAGAAAGGGACTGCCGGCCACAATGCGGCCGCGGGCAAGGTCTATCACTCGTACCGCCAGCTCCCAGGCGCGGGCATCCGGTGTGCCCTTTGCGCCAGCATCCCTTTGGTCAAAGGCCGCTTCTCTTGCAACTTGGGATGGCTGCTTTTGTATGGTGTTTGATGAGGGAAGCTTCACGGCAGCGTCCTCCTACAGCAGCAGATCGTCTAGGCCAAAGGCATCGGAGGTGCCTGTCGTGTGATGAGGGCGGTGTGCCAGCAGCCACGCCGCTGTTTCGGCATGGCCCGCCGTAGAGGCCGCCTCGATGGCCGCGTCTACGTTTGACAAGGTAAAGGTACGGTCCCATGCTTCCAGCAGGGCGAGCTCTGCCATGCGACCATGCTCGGCAAGCAGCTGAAGAAGGCATCCGTTGTGCTCCTCGTTGCCCGGCGTAAGGTGTGGGACCATTTGTGAGACCAGGTCAACGTCGCGCTTGAGCCATGTGAGGGTGTGCAACCGCTCGAGAAACACATCGGGAGCCTCGTCGCAGACAAAGGACACGATACGCGGATGGACCTTGGGCACAATGAGGCTTGCCAGAATACGGTGGACGTATTCGGTGCCTTGGCTGCGCATAAAGTGCATCTGAAGCATGCGATGCGCAAAGCTCAGGCAGGTATCTGCCGTCTCTTCGTCGTGGTTATCCTCATGGCGCAGGGCATGCCATGCCCGGACAAGCGCGGCACGCAGCAGGTCGTCAAACACCACCGGGTCAAAGCGGCCCTCTTGCGCAAGCTGTGCCACCAGGTTGCAGGTGGCGTCAAGATCGGTTGGCGCGCTGTAGGCTGGCTTGGCAAGGCTCTCGTTTGCGCGTCCCCTAAAGGGCTCAAAGACCTCGGAACAAACGGTTGGGTCCATGGGGTTTATAAAGAGCGTGGGGCTTCGGCGGGTAAGGCCAAAGCGCGTGAAGGTTCCCTCGTGGGGTAGGAGCGCTCGGTAGGTGGTGGGCTGGTGAGGCGTGCCAAGCAGGTCTACGCCCCTCTCAAGCAGCAGGCGTGCCACTGGCTCGTTTGCGCAGCGCAAGGCCATGGCCAGTGCCCATCCCTCGTAGACAAACTCGGGAAACGCCTGGTAGGCGGCTTCTACCACGGGTCTTGTTCCAAAGGTGCATGCGCGTTCGAGCAGGTCGACCGCATCGGTGGGGGATACCTCGGCATATACCGGCTCAAGTGCGAGCAACGCGTCTATGGCCTTGCGCTCATTACCAGATTGCAGGGCCTCGCGCGCCTCTGACACAAGCTGAGTTGTCTGGGTCAGTGCCATCAGCTACCTATCCTCATCCGTTTTCTCCCACCTGCGTGAACGTACGACGGTCCACATGAATCTTAACCTCAATCGATGGCTGTGCTAACCTTCTTCACGGATAGGCGTCAAACTTGCGAGGAAGGCTTGCCCATGGATGCTGCGAGGAAGGCTCTTTCGGTACTGTTGTCGTTTGCGCTCGTGTTCTCGTCTGTGCCAACGCCCGCGTTGGCCGAGGCCCTAGGTGAGGAAGACCAGGACGCTGCGGCGGCTCAAGGTTGGGTAGATGAGACCGGCGAGACAGTTGACGAGGGCAACTCCGCAGAATACCAGAGTCCTGATGCCGTTGACGGAAGTCAAGACAGCGCGGACGTACAGGCTGCTGGTGAGGCGGCGTCCGCTGTCCTGGTTGCCCAGGATGCCGAGAGGCATGAGTACCAGGACGGCAACGTCAGGTACACCTACGCGATACTCGGCGACAACGAGGGCACGCCGCGCCTTACGATCCTTGAGGTGGCCGTGACGGACACGACGCTCGAGGAGTCCTCGTTTGACCTGGTCATTCCGTCAAGCATCACGGTCGATGACACACCAGTGCCTGTTGAGGTCCTGGGAACTGGCAGCTACGGCTTCTACAGCACGGGAGCTGGCGAAGGGGGCATCAACAAGGCCAACCGCGCTATCCGCAGCATCACGGTTCCCGCAAGCGTGCTTTCCGTGGGCGAGTACTTCTTTGGGTCGCGGGTCAATTCGCAGGGGTGCACCAACGTCAAGAGCATCGTCTTTGAGGAAGGAAGCCAGGTAACTGCCATACCGCGCAACTGCTTCACCTTCCTGACAAAGCTTGAGTCAATCACCCTGCCCGAGGGCGTCACCAGTATTGACGAAGAGGCATTTAAGTATTGCCGAAGCCTGGCCACCATCACCTATCCGGATGGTGCAGCAGATGGCGTGAACCTTCCTCCGGCGCTCCAGACCATTGGCGACAGGGCCTTCCAAGACTGCGTCAGCTTCACGTCCCTGACGCTTCCCGAGGGTCTTACCGCAATTGGAACCAGGGCTTTTGCCAACATCGACTGGACCGAATACGGGGCTGCGGACAACTCGGCACTGGCGAGCGTCACGCTGCCCAACAGCCTGAAGACGATTGGTGAGCAGGCATTCGTGAAATGCGACAAGCTGACCTCCGCAACCTTTGGCGCCAGCCAGACCGAGGCTCAGCTAGAGACCATTGGCAAGGAGGCCTTTGAGGGCACCTCGCTTGAGGCTGCCATCCTCCCTGATAGCGTGACCACCATTGCCGAGGGTGCCTTTAACACAAAGTCAACCTTGGCGACGGTCAAGCTGGGGTCAAGCCAAGAGACCTCCCAGCTCCAGACCATAGGCGCCAACGCCTTCCGCAATGCAGTCATCACCCAGATTGCCCTGCCCAACTCGTTGACGTCGCTCAACTACGACTGCAGCGATACAAGAGGTCACACCTATTGGAAGACACCCTTTGCAAACTGCACCCAGCTGCAAAGCATTGCATGGCCTACAGCGCCTACCGATAACGGGTTCACCACAGTCGGTGGCTTCTGGGATTGCACAACCCTTGACAACGGTGTTGTCAGCTCGATCCCCTCGTGGGTGACGGTCATAGATAATTACGCGTTCTATCAGTGCGCTTTCACTACCGCCGAAATCCCCAGCTCTGTGACCACGGTCGGCGCCTACGCCTTTGCCAACAACAAGCTGACCAAGGTGTCCATACCGGCCTCGGTTACCAGCATTGGCGACTATGCCTTTAACGGCAACCAAAACAGGCTTGGGGAGATTACCATCGAGGACGGTACCGATCCTTTGACCATTGGTGATTACGCGTTCCGCTCCATTACGGGAGAGCAGACCATAAAACTGTCCAAGCGCGTTGCCTCTCTGGGTGCTAACGTGTTTGGCTCTAGCTCAAACTTTGCCAGCGTTTCCTTCTACGTCTACAACAAGGACATCAAGCTCAAGCGCTATGACGAGGCCTACGCCGAGGCAGACCTTGACGACCCCTGGAACTGGAGCGTAAACGGTACCGTCTATTACCCCCAGGATGCAGCAGAGGACAGTGACATCCTGCGCCTGAAGGCCGAGTATGCAGACGAGGGTCGAAACATGGCCTTCGTGCCCTTTAGTGCCTCCGAGATAAAGACCCATACCATCACCGGCACGGTGCCCGAGGGCGCTAACGTCGTGCTCTATGTTGACGGCGAGGCAAAGAGTGCCGTATGGGATGGCAATACCCTCACCTACGAAGCACCCGAAAACAGCCTGGTGGGCGTTGTGGTAACCCTTGATGGCTATGCGGACATGGCATTCTCGCCTGAGGCGGACAAGAATATGGCCAAGCTCACCGCTGACTGGACCTTTACGCTTGATACCAAGGACATGACGCCGCTTTCTACAACGGGCATGCTGCAGGTTCGCGCACTGGGCGACTATAACGAAGATGCAAACGTGGCCGTCTTTGACGCTGCGGGCAAGCTGGTCTCTCAGGGTCGGGTGCTGCGTGCTCGCGTCCACTTTGTCGAGAGCATTCCTGCAGGCACCTACGATGTGGTGGCCTGGCAGGCTAACGACTACTTCTCGAGCATATCAAGCCTCGACGACTTTGCGGCGCTGGGCTTTGGGCAGGATGACTATGCCCGTACGCAGGTGACGCTTGCCGAGCGTGAGGTCAAGGAAGTCGAGCTGACCGTGCCTGCGCTCGACACGTTAAAGGTCACCGGCATCCTCACGTCGGGCGACCTCTCGGTTGCCAACGGCTGTATCGTTATGGGCGTTACGTTCTACGCGCGAGTGAGGTTTGAGATGGCGGAGGGGCACACGGCCTCTGCCGTAAAGATGAACATTCCGGAGGGCATGGCTCCTGTCTCAGCATATAGCCCCACCAAGAGCTACGGTGTGACAGGCTGGAATGCCAACGACCGCGTTTTGACCATCGGCGACCTTGTCGAGGCCGACCAGGCCGGGACTACCATCTCGGTGGGTCTTGTGGTGAGCGAGGAGGGCGAGCATGCCGTCAGCGCAACGGTAACAAGCGGCAACGCAACCGTGCCGGTGGGCTCTGCGCAGGTGGAAACCCAGGCCCTGCAGCTTGTAGTGCCGCAGGGTACGCTGTCCTCGGCTACCTTCACGGCGCACGTGTATGCAAACCCGGGCACAGAGGTTGCCTTCAGCATTGGCGGCACCGACCTTGACGTAACCTGCACCACCAACAAGGCTGGCCACGGACAGGCCGAGCTCACCATTCCAGGTGCCGAGATGAGCGTTGATCCCTACTACCTGGTGACCGCTACCACTACGGGCGAAGATCCGATAAGCGTATCCGAGACGGTCGAGTTCAGCGTCGCTGCCCTGCCTCTTGTGCCTACGGTGCAGCAGTTCTACTTTGAGCATGTGGGCAACAGGGTGTATCTGGTCAAGGATGGTGTAGAGAACACGGGCGTCCACTATACGGCCGTCATCACTCCCTCTGCTCATGGCATGGTGTACTCGCCCACGTGGCCCGTCACGCTTGTCATCGATAGCCTGCAGCCGCTGAAGGACACCATCGTTTTGCAGCTGGGCATGGCCGACCAGTCGGTTAAGGACAACGTCGAGATGACGCTTGCGGATACCGAGGAGCTACCTACTGGAGCCGTGCGCTACACCTACACCCTTGACCTGCCCGTGGGAGATGGCGACCCAAGTCATTCTCTCCAAGAGAGTGACATTCCCGTCCGCTTTGACATTGTCCCGCAGCTTGCGCAGGAGGAGCCGGTTGCCTACGAGCTCTCACAGGCCGAGGTAGATGCCATCAAGCGTCGCTCCGTCGAAGCGGTTACCAACACGCAGACGGTTGCCCAGGATCCGGACGTCCAACAGTATCTTGAGTACTGGACCGAAGACGTGGAGAACTATGAAGACCTTGGCGTATTCAACAGGTCCTTCTTCCACGAGACGTGGGATCCGGATGGCACAATTTGGGCTACCCTCACAGCCGAAGAAAAGGCTGCGGTGGAAGAAGCCGAGGACATGCTGGCCACGGCATACAACTACCTTGCCTGGTATCTGGGCGACAAGAAGCCTCTCTACGAGTATGGCTCGATGCAGGAGTACCTGGCTGACAACTATGGCTATGCCACAGGGGTAAACGCTGACTCCGCAGAGCTTGAGGCGCAGGGCTACACCGTTGTCTATGACGAAGACACGGCAAGTGTTGAGGGTGGTGGCACGCCCAACGCCGACGGCGTAATTGTGGCCCCCGCGTGGGCAGCCATCCGCTTTGGCACGCAAGGCGAGGAGGACGAGAGCGGGGGTACGGCGACTCTTGAGTATGTGGACGCAAATGGCAACGCGATCTCGGTCACGCGTCCTGTCGATAGGTGGGCAAATGGCGGCCAGGTCGACTGGTGGGATGAAGAGCTGGAACCTCAGGCTGCCGGCATGCTTGCTGCACAAGGGTCTGCTTCCGACAAAGGCAATGGTGGCAAAGAGGAGAAGATCGACGATTTTGGCCATACCACCATCAGCAGCTTGATAAGTGGTACCGCCGACCTCCTGAACACCAAGACGTTTGTGGACATGATTCCTCCGGCAGAGGGGAGGATTGGCAGCGCCCTTGGCCTTCTCGGGTCTATTTATAGTGCGTTTAGGTTGGCCGATAGCTCCAACAATCAGTACGGAAACGGTGTGTCGCTTGACGAGCGCAAGGAAGAGCTTGAGCGGCTGGAGTGGATATACAAGTACTACGAAGAGCACAACCCCGACTCGGGATGCCAGCAGGCAATCAAAGACGAGATAGATGCCCTGAAGCCGGTCATCAATGATCTTAAGAACACGCAGATTGTCTCTTGGTTTGACGTTCCAGTCTCTACTGTGCTGACGGGAGTAAGTGGTTATGCTGCGGCAGTCGGTACTTTTGCTCCAGGAACGCAAATTCCTGCCGGACTTGTATTCTTGGCGTCATCTGGAACCAATGCGGTCTGGTCCTTTGCGACTGCCTTTGCCTACAAGCAGGCTGCGTGGGATCACGACTACCATCTTAAGAAGCTTGATATGTGGCGCAATCATCGCCTAAAGATGTGCCGCTACACCGCATTTGGCAAACTGCACTACAAGACCACGGCCAAGATCGACCCCTCGGGCTTTGCCTATGCGGGTGCCTACGATGCGCGCGTAGAAGGTGCCGTTGCGGCCATCTACCAGGTCATTGACGGCGCAAAGACGGTGTGGGAAGAGGCGGCGGAATACGACGAGACCAACCCTCAACAGACCAACGAAGCGGGCGTGTTTGCCTGGAATGTGCCTGAGGGCGACTGGCAGGTGGGCGTCACCAAAGAGGGCTACGAGGAGGCATGGTCGGACGTCATGCACGTGCTGCCCGAGTGGACAAATGTGGCCATCAACCTGCTGTTTAAGGCTGCTCCTAAGGTAACGGATCACACTACGGATGACGATTGCACGTATGTGGATGTGACCTTTGACATCTATATGAAGGTGAGCGAAGTTCCCAGTGTGACCATTGGTGGCGTGGCGGCCGAGGGTGCTACGTGGCAAGAGCCGACGCTTGGTCGAGATGAAAAGGACGAAGAGGTCCAGCTCTCTCGCACGCTGCGTGTACCGGTTCCTGCCGGTCTGCCTGCGGGTGAGGCCGAGGTCAAGCTCTCTGGCGGCTATAGCTACGCGGGCAAGTCGCTGGGGGAGACGTCCTTTACGATCACGATACCCGTCACCCCAAACTGGGATCGCTACGCCGGGGACACCGCTCTCGACACTGGCAAGGCGGTCGTGGAGGCCGACAAGGGTGCCACCTTTGCTGAGGGTCGCGGCGGCACGGTGATTGTGGCCACAAATGACGGCTACTGGGATGCGCTTGCAGCGGCGGGCCTGGCTGGCACCCTCGACGCTCCGGTGCTCATCACCAACAAGAAGAACCTCTCTACTCAGACAGAGGAGGAGATACGGCGGCTTAGGCCCCAGCGCGTCTTGATCATGGGTGGTACGGCAGCCGTCTCTGATACGGTGCGTGGCCAGATAAATGACCTAGGACCCATTACGGAGCGCATTGCCGGTGACAACGCCGTAAAGACTGCGGTCGAGATCTACCGCGCGGGCGGGGGCTGGTCGGACACGGCTATCGTGGCCACCTCGTCCGGCTACTGGGATGCGCTGTCCGTCGCGCCCTACGCCTGGTGGGGCAAGGCACCCATCTTCCTGA
>JAFWLX010000025.1 GCA_017510875.1 Atopobiaceae bacterium
TCGTCCATCAGGGCGTCTTCCCAACCGCACTTCTCACAGGTGAAGACCGGAATACGATGGCCCCACCACAGCTGGCGGCTGATGCACCAGTCCTTGAGGTTCTCCATCCAGGTGAGGTAGGTGTCGGTCCAACGAGCAGGATGGAAGGTAACCTCGCCATTTGTGACGACCTCGATGGCACGCTTCTTGAGCTTGTCGACAGCCACAAACCACTGCTCTGAGAGCCAGGGCTCAAGCGTTGTGTCACAGCGGTAGCAATGCATGACGGAGTGCTGATGCTCCTCGACCTCGCCCAGAAGGCCGTGCTCCTCAAACCACTTGACCACGGCCTCGCGGCACTCGTCGCGGTTCATGCCGCTAAACTCGCCGTAGCCGTCAACCACCACGGCGTGCTCGTCAAAGATGTTGATCTGTGGCAGATCGTGAGCCTGACCCATTGCGTAGTCGTTGGGGTCGTGTGCAGGCGTGACCTTGACGAAGCCCGTACCAAAGCCTGCGTCCACATGCCAATCGGCAAAAATGGGAATCTCGCGGTTCACGATGGGCAGCATGACCGTCTTGCCCACAAACTTGGCCTTGTCGGGGTCCTGCGGCGAGACAGCGATGCCCGTGTCACCAAGCATGGTCTCGGGGCGTGTGGTGGCAACCTCAATGTACTCGACGCCGTCAACAGGCTCGGTCAGCGGATAGCGCAGGTGCCAGAGGTGGCCCTTCTCGTCCCAGTACTCGGCCTCGTCGTCCGAGATGGCCGTGGTGCAGCTGGGACACCAGTTGACGATACGCTTGCCGCGGTAGATGAGGCCGTCATGGTACCAGTCGCAGAAGACCTTACGAACGGCCTTGGCGTACTCGGGACTCATGGTGAACTTCTCGTCATCAAAGTCGATGGAGCAGCCCATGCGCTTGATCTGGTCGACTATGATGCCGCCGTACTCGCGACGCCAGTCCTGGCAGGCATCGATAAACTTCTCGCGCCCAATCTCAAGTCGGCTGATTCCCTCGCTCTTGAGCTTCTTGTCCACCTTGGTCTGCGTGGAGATACCAGCATGGTCGGTACCAAGAATCCAGCGTGTGGAGAAGCCGCGCATGCGGTAGTAGCGAGTCAGGGTGTCCTGGATGGTGTCATCCATGGCGTGCCCCATATGTAGCACGCCCGTCACGTTGGGCGGCGGGATGACGATGGTACGGTCGCCTACGCCTTTGCTGCGTTTGTAGCAGCCGGCCTCCATCCAACGTTGTACGAGCTCGGGCTCCGCGGTTTGCGGATCATAGGTCTTGGGCATCTCTTCCACGATGGCACCTTTCTTGCAAATCGGACATGCAAACGTAAAGGATAGCACGCTGCTAAGGACAAGGCATAGCAAAACACTCTTCTTTGACGCATACTGTACAAGCTGGGACATGGCGGCAATAAGGGGGATACGTGGAGACGGCAACAGATCGGCTCAAGCTCATCTTGGGAGAGGATCGCTTGGAGCAGCTCCGCACCTCCTGCGTTATGGTGCTGGGGCTTGGGGGCGTGGGCTCATCCTGCGCCGAGGCGCTCGCACGTGGCGGACTTGGGTCTCTTGTTCTCGTTGACCGCGACGTAGTGACGCCAAGCAACATCAACCGACAGGCGCTGGCGTTTCAGAGTACGCTGGGGCGCCCCAAAGCCGAAGTCATGAGCGCCATGGTCGCCGACATCAATCCCAGCTGCACGGTCTGCGCAGTTCAGGAGTTCATCGACAAGGACCACGTGGCCAAGCAGCTGGCCTCCCTCCCCCACCCTGACTATGTGGTGGATGCGATAGACACTATCTCGCAAAAGCTTGCCATTGCCGCATGGTGCCAGGAGCAGGGCATCCGCGAGGTCTCTGCCATGGGCGGTGCAAACAAGCTCGACCCGTCTCGTCTGAAGTTTGCACCGCTCGAAAAGACGCAGGTAGATCCTTTAGCGCGCATCATGCGCAAGGAGGCGCGCAAGCGAGGCATACGCGGACTCACCGTGCTCTTCTCTGACGAGCAACCGAGCGAGGTCCAGGGCAAGCGTGATGCCATTGATGAGCGCGGCTTTGTGCGCGAAGGCGCCTCTGTCCTGGGCACCATGAGCTACTTTCCGCCCATCATGGGACAGATGTTTGCCGGATACGTCATCCGCGACCTCGCAGGGCTCATGTAGCCACCACATTCATGGGAGCAAGGGCAATATGACATACGACCTTTACGACATGCACTGCCATCTGGGCTTTATGAGCAATGCCCCAGAGGTGTTGCACGATGCCAAGGCCTTGGGGTTGGCAGTATTTGCAAACACGGTAACGCCCGGTGAATATGAGATCCTCTGTCACCAGCTGGGCCCCAATCCCAACGTGCGTGTTGGCATAGGTCTTCATCCTTGGTGGGTAGCCGATGGGCGTTGCGGCTCCGAGCAGCTTGAACGTGCCTATGAGCTCGTTCACACGACAAGGTACATTGGTGAGATTGGCCTTGACCTTTCGCCCAGACATGTACCCAAAGGCTCCGAGCAGATCCAGGTTGCCGCATTTGAGACCATCACGGGTATATGCGGCGAGACAAGCGATCCAGAGGCACGCAAGGTGCTCTCCATCCACTCTGTCCGCTCAGCAAACCTAGCGCTCGACATTCTGGAGCGCACAAACTGCCTTGCAACCTGCCATTGCATCTTTCACTGGTTTAGCGGTACCAGCGACGAGCTGCACCGCGCCGTCAAGGCAGGGTGCTGGTTCTCAATCAACGAGATGATGCTGCGTACACGGCGTGGCCGTGAGTACGCTCGGCAGATTCCCAACAGCCGCCTGCTTACCGAGACTGACTTGCCACCCACAGAGGGAGAAGCCTTCTCGGCTACAGAGGTAGTGTCATCGCTTGAACGCACGCTGGCGCAGCTTGAGGAATTCTGCGCAAAGGATGTGCGCAGCGTCGTTGCGCACAACGCGAGAGCCCTGTTGGAAGGCTGAATGGGCGGAACAGGGCACAACCCCTCCTTCCACAAATACCAGTACAATAGATGGCAACCACTCGTCAGAGAAAGGCACACCCATGGCCACCGATGAATACAAGCTCCCAGAGAACACGCATATAACCATTGACGAAAACGGCAAGTATTGTTGGCGGGGCACCATCAACGTGCGAGACAACCCTACGATGGTCATACTCATTGCCAAGACGATGGGCATTATATTTGGGGCAACACTAGCAATATCCATCGGCATCGGATTGGCTTGTCATATGAGCGCTCAAGACTGGGTCATGATGCTTTCCATTACCGTAGGTGTCATCCTCGTTGTGGCAGTTATTTCTGTCATCGTTACCTTGATTTACCTTAACAACCTTGACGGCACCTATTCTGCCGACTACGTGATGGACGAGACGGGCGTGCTCTTTAGGCCCGCACCCCGAGAGCAGGAAATCAATAAGGCATTTGCGATGGGATCGGCCGCTTTCTCTACTCTGGCAGGAAGGCCGGCTCTGGCTGCTGCTGGAGTTGCCACCGTAAACAGCGACGCCGTATCTAAGTTCAAGAGCGTGCACAGGGTAAAGGGCATAAGAGAGCACTGCTGCATCAAGGTGAGCAATCCGCTCCTGTACAACCAGGTCTATGTTGCACCCGAGGACTACGACTTTGTATATCGCTTCATCTCTTCTCATTGCCCCAACGCAAAGTGCACCGAGGTGTAACAGATAGAATCTGCACGTTAACGTGCCGATCGGGTCCGTAGCCTAATCTTTGCTCCTATTGCTGCAGTAGCAACTCCCACAAAGAGCAAGGCGAGCAGCGGTGCCGTCTCTTCTCCCGTTTTGGGAAGTGTCCATAAACGGCAGACAGCCCATCATAATTGATGGGCTGTCTTCTTCATTACCTGCTGATATGGGCTGTTTTGGCTATTGTGCCTTGTCAATCTCCTTGGAGACGAGAAGGTCGCGCAGTACCGGTGAAGCTTGCGAGAAGTCTGCCGGCAGCACCACCGTTGCGGCTCCGGCATGGGCAAACTCCTCCATCATGCCAATGTGCTGCGTGTACTCAAAGAGTCGGTTGGCCTCCTCGGAGGTAAGCTCGGATCCACGAATCACATCGATGGAGTCACGAATGCCTTGGGCGATTGCCACGCGCTGGTTGGCAATGCCGCGCCCTTCGGCCTCCATGGCCTCGGCCTTTGCCTGAGCCGCGATGACCGTCTTCTGGCGCTCGGCCTCAGCCTCGTTCTTGGCACTCTCTAGGTCGTTCTTGGAAGCGATGATGCGGTTCATGGACTGCTGCACGTCAAGCGGCAGCTTGATAGAGGTGATGAGCGTGGTCACAATCACGTATCCGTAGTCAAGCATCTTTTGCGAGACAACCTCGTCGATGGCGTTTGCGATTGCGTCCTTCTCGGTAAAGACCTCGTCAAGCTTTCGGCTAGGAATCTGCGAGCGCAGGGCGTCGGCAAAGTAGTCCTTCATCTGCGCCACAGGGTCGGTGAGCGTATAGAGGCTCTTGTAGATGCCCGAAGGTCCTTCGGCCGGCTGGGAGTAATCAACGTGGTACTGCACTGAAACGTCCAGCTCGATAGTCACGTTGTCCTCAGTCTTGGCATCAAAGGTGATGTGCTCGTCTTCGGTCATGAGGTTCACGTCGCGCACGCGATCGATAAAGGGCATACGCACGTGAAAGCCCGGTCCAACCACCTGATGGAACTTGCCCAAGCGCTCGATGACGCCCACATGCTGCTGCTGGATCACGTAGAACCAACCCTGGTAGGTGTCGTTCACCGTTCCGTGCTGGCCGGACAATCCCCCAAGAATGCCACCGATGATCTTGGCAAACACAAAGATTGCAATGAGCGGGACCATGACGCTCGAAATGATGCCAATAAGGTCCGCGATGTCAAAGTGCATCTTTCCTCCTTTTACTCGACACCTATGAAGGTGATGGTACCCATCGCAAGACCTCGCGTCTCACAATGGGTACCGGAACGCTGACATTTATGACAGAGTTATGGTGCAGCACCCCAAACAAGCTGCACCAAAGCTCTTATGCACTCAAACTCACGGGTGCGCCATAGGCGTCGTAGAGCAGGGGCATCTGCGAAGAGTCCACGCTTTCCTTGTTAACCACAACCTTTGCCACGCGGTTGTCACTGGGGATGTCAAACATGACCTGCTCCAGGGTCTTCTCGCAAATGGCACGCAGGCCACGAGCGCCGGTGCCGCGCTTCACGGCAAGTCGGGCTATCTCGCGCAAGGCGTCATCTTCAAACTCGAGCTTTACGCCCTCAAGCGCAAACATGCGCTTGTATTGCTTGACCAGCGCGTTTTTGGGTGTGGTAAGAATCTCCACAAGGTCGTCTTCGCTCAGCTCGCGCGTTGAGGTGATGACGGGAATGCGGCCAATAAACTCGGGAATCATGCCAAAGCTGTGCAGGTCTTGTGGCATGACCTGTGCCAATAGCTCGTCTTGGCTCTTCTCTACGTTCTTGGCAATCTCGCCGTTAAAGCCAACGCCCTGCTTGCCCACGCGATTGGCAATGATCTTGTCCAAGCCCACAAAGGCGCCACCACAGATGAACAGGATGTTGGTGGTGTCAATGTGGATGAGCTCCTGTTGAGGATGCTTGCGGCCGCCCTGGGGCGGAACGCTTGCCTCGGTGCCCTCCAGAATCTTGAGCAGCGCCTGCTGCACGCCCTCGCCAGATACATCGCGGGTAATCGAGAGGTTCTCGGCCTTGCGGGCAATCTTGTCAATCTCGTCCACGTAGACGATGCCAATCTGCGCCCGCTCCACGTCGTTGTCGGCAGCAGTGATGAGCTTGAGCAATATGTTCTCTACGTCCTCACCCACATATCCTGCCTCGGTGAGCGTGGTGGCGTCAGCAATGGCAAACGGCACCTTGAGGAAGCGGGCAAGCGTCTGTGCAAGCAGGGTCTTGCCTGTGCCGGTGGGGCCAAGAAGCAAGATGTTGCTCTTGGCCAGCTCGACTTCCTCTTCCCCCTCCGGCACCGCAGCATGGCCCGACACGATACGGCGGTAATGGTTGTACACCGCCACGCTCATGGCACGCTTGGCCGCCTCTTGGCCCATCACATACTGCGAGAGCTCGTCATAGATCTGGTGCGGCGTGGGAAGCGCCTCGATAGGGGCGTCGCCTAAGTCAATGGAGCCAAACCCCGCCGCGTCAAGCTCGTCCTCCTCAATGCCATTTATGATGCTGCCGCACTCGCGCACGCAGTCGTCGCAGATGCATACGCCGTTGGGGCTTTGGACCAATCGGTTTACCTGGCTGCGCGACCTGCCGCAAAACGAGCAGTGCATGTTGTCGTTGTTGTCAAAGGGCATAGGTGCTCCTTAGCGACCGAGCTACTCGGCCTGCTCGGTTCGGGACGTGATAACGCGGTCTACCAGGCCATACTCAAGGGCCTCGCTCGCACGCAGGTACTTGTCACGCTCGGTGTCGGTGTTGATCTGCTCAATGGGCTGACCGGTGGCATCCGCCAGAATCTGGTTAAGATGCTCGCGGATGTACTTGGTCTCATCCGCAACGATCTGGATGTCGGTCTGCTGGCCCTCAACACCCGAGCTGGGCTGGTGGATAAGCACCATTGAGTTGGGCAGTGCCAGACGCTTGCCCTTGGCACCGCAGGCCAAAAGCACGGCAGCCATGCTGGCAGCCATGCCCACGCAGATGGTGGAAACCTCGGGCTTGATGAAGTTCATGGTATCCAGGATACCCAAGCCCGCGTAGACCTCGCCACCAGGCGAGTCGATGTAGAGCGAGATGTCCTTCTCGGGGTCCTGGCTCTCAAGGTGCAGCAGCTGGGCAATCACCAGGTTTGCGCTCTCGCGCGTGATGGGCTCGCCGATGAAGACGATGCGGTCGTTAAGCAGACGCGAGTAGATGTCGTAGCTGCGCTCGCCACGCGGTGTCTGCTCCACCACGTAGGGGATGAGCGGGATATTGGTAGGCGTATGAAGTGACATGGTATCCTCCTCGTACTCGAAACATGCCCCAGGCGCAACGATGCACCCGGGGCATGCGTCAGCTGTTGTTGTAGAGGCTTATACCCTACTCTGCAGCCTCAGTATCACTTGCCGCATCTTCGGGTGTCTCCTCGGCCGCCTGGGCAAGACGCTCGGCAACCTCGTCAACCTCGGTGACCTCGGCGTTCTCGACCAGCCACTCGACTGCCTTGCTGCGGCGGATGGACTCGCGCAGGGCAGAGAGACGCCCGTCGTTTCTGAACTGCTCGATAGAGGCTGCAATATCCTCGATGCCAGCCTTCTCGAACTCGGCGTAAACGTCGTCCTCGGCGGCCTCAAGACCCAGCTCCAATGCCAAGGCGTCAAGTGCAAGGCCCTGGCGTGCGCGCTCGGCAGCCTGTGCGTGCAGGTCGGCCAAGAAGGCGTTGGTGTCAATCTGGCGAGCACCCAGATACATGTCAAGCGACATGCCCTGACGCTGCAGCGAGGTGAGGAACTCGTTGGCAAGCTCCTGGAAGACCTGGTTCTCGTAGGCCTCGGGAAGCTCGACATCGGCAACGCGCAGACCCAGCTCTTCTACCACGCGGTCTTCCTTGAGGTTGGGAAGCCTCTGCTGCTTGTCCTCCTCAATCTCTTCCTTTACGGCCGCACGAAGCTCCTCGACAGTCTCGAAGCCAAAGCTCTTCTTGGCCAGCTCGTCGGTAAGCTCGGGCGTCACAGCCTGCTTGATGCCATTGAGGGTGACCTCGACGTCGTAGTTGTGCACGTCCTCGTTGTCGCCATACATGTGTGTGCGCGTCCAGGTAATCTCTTTGGTCTCGCCCTTCTTCATGCCCACGATACCATCAACAAGCTCCTCGGGCAGACTGTCAGCCGTGAGGGCCATGGTGCGATTGGTGCCGGCAAGATCCTCGGCGCCCTCCTTGTTGGCAATGTCAACGGTGATGATGTCGCCAAGTGCCACTGCGCGATCGTCCTCGACATCCTCGTAGGTGGTCTGGTAGGCAAGCAGCTGCTGGATCTGCATATCAATCTCGGCGTCAGTGGCCTCTGCGGGAGGCATATTGATGGCAACGGCGTCGTAGGAGTCAAGCTTGACGGTGGGCGGAACGATGATGGTGACGGTGGCGACGTAGTCCTCGTGCTCCTTGACCAGAGCCGGGTCCTCGCCGTAGTCGGGACGCTCGACAGGGACGATGTCCAGCTCGTCCAAGACGATAGGCTGGGCACCATTCAGGAGGTCGTTGGTTGCGTCGGCAAGGATTGCCTCGCGGCCCACGATGCCATCGATTACGGGACGCGGAGCGCGGCCGCGACGGAAGCCTTGGAACTGATAACGACGAGCGATATCCTTATAGGCCTTTGCGATGTAGTTGTCCACCTCTTCGGCGGGCACGGTAATGGTAGCTACAACCGTATCGTTTTCGGGCCTCTCGGCGGTGACGGTGATCTTCAACGTTCCTCCTGGTAACACTTTCCTGGCAGCCCATGGGCTGCTCCTACTGTTTCTGTTTCATCCCACAAAGGGTGTTGGTGCGGGCGAAAGGACTCGAACCTTCACGGGTTGCCCCACTGGAACCTAAATCCAGCGTGTCTGCCAATTCCACCACGCCCGCATATGAGACGCACAATTGTTGCATGATAGCAAACGTTGAGCCTTATACCCCAAAAAAGTATGTTATTTCACGAGAGCTGCAGGGTTACAGCTCGCACCAACCGATGAGCGCCTCATTTCATCCTTTGCCCTAGAGCGATTGGCACACCGGTGTTTGCGAGGTGAAGGTGTTTCATATTAATGAGTTGAGTTCTGTTGTTCGCAGATCTGTCAACTGTCAAGAGAAACGGGCCAACGCTCGTACGTGATGGGAGTCACTATGTGCAACCAATGTGTCAATGGGTTTGACCTGATCAATGCGGCA
>JAFWLX010000327.1 GCA_017510875.1 Atopobiaceae bacterium
ATATTGATAATGTTCAAAGACTTTGGGCTGACGGTGATGTTATGCGGTTTGTTGGGTTCCCTAATGGATTACACCAAACAAGCGAAGAAATGAAAGGTTGGTTTCAGTGGATTGAATCCCACAGACCTGTTCTGAATCACTACTCGATATTTGAAAATGGGAATTATTGTGGTGAATCATTCTATGAGATTGATGAAGAACATCAAAGCGCTGCATTGGATATCAAGCTATTTGGGTTTGCGCGCGGACGGGGAATTGCAACGGCAGGATTATCTTTTGCTATCAAAGAAGCATTCAGAAACGGTGCAGAAATTGTTTGGGTCGATCCAAAACGACCTCTCGGTTGACGGCATTCACCTGCTTCCCGAGTCGATGAAGTACAAGATGTGGGAGTCTTACGACGACCAGACGACCGACCTCATTGGCGTGCAGTGCTCGATCGACAACCACGGGTACGGACGCGGAACCGATGGACGGGCGCAGCCGTACCAAATCGCGCAGGACAATACCGTCGTGGTCAAGGACGCGGACGGATACATGCTTACGGTGGTGACCGAGATGTACCATGGCTCGGACGGCGCCTACTCCTGCGAGACCACCACGGCCATACCATCGGGCACCAAAGGTAGGTTCTGCCTCATCTTCTATGTCGACAAGGGCACCACAGACGTGACCCTTTCTATCGATAACCACAACGGCACCGTCTATGAGGTTCCCATTACGCTCGAGAAGAGCGACGAGGCCTGATAGGCCTTGCGTCCTCGCAGCCTGCCGCCATCTGCTGCCTGGGGCCCGGGGGCATAGAGTGTGGTGCAGGTGCGCGGCCAATACCAAAAAAGCTTCAACAACTGCTATGATGACCTCTATGGGCAAGGCTGTCGCCGTCAGAACACGCTTCATACGCACCAAGACGACCCACAAGTCAGTCCATGCCCATGCCGAAGAACCGATCAGTTTGTAGAGAAGGCAGGTACTCATATGTCTATGCCACTTATTCGCAAGCGCCTTGCCATCGTCCTTGCCCTCGCGCTGACAGTCTTGACGGTGGGCGGCGTATCGGCATGGGCCCTAGGCACAGACGCCCAGCCAGAGACGTCCCAGCTGACGGCACAGGCAGACACACAGGTAAAGGGCCCTGACGTCGATGCGCTCACCGGCCAAAACTGGATGAGCGCCATCCCCGACCAGCGCTACCTTTACGAGATCAACATCCCCGGGACGCACGACGCAAGCATGAAGGACTCATGGGGCCGCAAGTGGCACCAGTCGTTCTCTACCGAATACGTCTATGCCGAAACGCAGGACCTCTACCTCAACGAGCAGCTGGACGCGGGTGTCAGACTGTTTGACCTGCGCTTTACCGACGGCCAATACATCCCTGACGATTGGAAGAAGACCGACACCGACTACATGGCCTACAACTGCCACGGCAATCCAAACGAGGCAATCGACTGCCTCTACTTTGCACGCGACAAGAACAAGGTCTTCTACAACTCGTACTCCACGCTCGACATGATGTGCAACTTCCTGTCAAAGCACCCAACCGAGACCATCATCCTCAGCATGGACTACGAGTCTGGCTCCAGTGCAGAGGGCACCATGAAGCGCCTGCGCAACTGCCTGGACATCTTTGCCAAGCGGTACAACCCCTACGTGAGAAAGCCCTATATCTACACCCAGGGCAGCAGCAAGATCATCACCGAGATGCCCATGCTCAAGGACGTGCGCGGTCAGATAGTGATACTCAGCGGCAGAACTGACTTGCTGGGGTATGGCATGCAGGTCAGCCTGCCCAACGCGATTGCCACAACAAGCATCGCCGGCACGACCTTTGCCTGTGAGAATCATTATGAGGTCACATCAGTCGTAAAGAAGAATCTCTTAAAAATCTTTTATGAAGGTGGAACGATCAAATACAAGACCGACACCTTTGGGGATTGGGTCACAGACTCCTCTGAAAGGCACCGCCTGTACTTGCCTCGCAACCTCGATTCGCACGTCAGCCACGGCAACTACGTGTACACGACAACCAACAGGCCCGCCTTTACCAAGATCGAATACTGCAGCCCGGGAGATGCTGCCAAAGATGAAGTCAATCCTTATCTCTATACAGAACCCAGCGCATACTTCAAAACGGTTGGCCGTTACTACGGCTGGGTCTGCTCGGACTATGTGACCAATGACACCGTCAAGACGTTCTGGAAGACCAACTTTCCCGATGACTTGGAGTACGTAAGCTACACCTTCCAGTACAACGACCCGCGTGTGCCCAACCAGACGCTCACCGTGATGAGGGACACCCAGATTACGCTTCCCACCGCCAATGAACTCTCCAACATGGGCATACGTCGTACTCATGGCACTCTTGTGGAGTGGCTGGTAAACGGCGAAAAGACCCTTAAGCCCGGCACGACGCTGACCCTCGATGAGTCGACCACCATCGAGATGCAGTGGAGCATGACCTGGGAAGACCTGCAGGATCAGATCTACTCCCACGCCGCCGCCAATGACACGACTCCCATCAGGCTGACGTCCGACATAACCTCCAGCGAAGACTCGCGCCCCCTCGTCATCAACTCAGGCACCAACATCACCATCGACCTCAACGGACATACCCTCAAGCGCCATAGGTACGGCAAGGGGGGAATGGTCTTTGTAATGCATGGCAATGCGAATCTGACCATCACGGGAAGCGGCACCGTGATAGGCGGAACTGCAGGCAGAGACGCTAATTACCGCGCCAGCGATTACGGCGTCATCCGTGTTGGCTCTGGCTCCACGCTTACCCTCATAAACGACACGGGCACTGGCGCTCTTGAGATACACGACAACAGTGCTGCATCTGGCGGTCCCATTGCCATCTATGGTGATGGCACGCTCAACGTGCAAGGCAACGTGAAGATCGAGAACAACTACAACACGGGCGGCGATGTGCCGGGGGATGTGTTCCTCGTGCAGGGGTCCGTGGTCAATGTGACCGGCAAGCTCGACGGCTCCGCACGCATTGGCGTCGTCAGCGATGCCGAGCCCGCTGAGGGCGCCCCCATTGTGGTCAGCAAGGGCCTCGCACAAAATGGCAGCATCGACAACTTCTTTAGCAGCGATGAGCGCTATCAGATCGTGGAGGTCGCGGGCGAGGCCTGCCTCGTCAAGAGCCTTGAGGTCACCTTTGACAGCATGGGCGGCTCGGATGTGAACAAGGCGTACGCAAAGAACAACGCCACGGTGAGCAAGCCCGACGACCCAAAGAAGGACCACTGCATCTTTAAGGGCTGGTACACCGCAGCGCAAGGCGGGGAGGAGTATGACTTTACCAAGCCGGTGACGCAGAACCTCACGCTCTATGCGCGCTGGGAAGCCAACACCCTGACCATCAACTATGACAGCAACGGCGGCACCAGCGTTGAGCCGCAGACCGTCCCCTATGGGACCACAGCCACGCCGCCCGCCGACCCCACGCGTGAGGGCTACACCTTTGCGGGCTGGAAATACTTTGTGAGCGCGTCCCGCTACATGAGGGGTGGTTACCTCTTTTTCAACTTTGAGAAACCTGTGACCTACGACGTCAACCTGACCGCCTTCTGGGATCCGATAGCCTGCAAGCTGAGCTTTGACAGCAACGGTGGCAGCGAGGTGGCAGCCCAGAGCGTCAGCTATGGCAAGCAGGCAACCAAACCCGCCGATCCCACGCGTGAGGGCTACATCTTTACGGGCTGGACGCTGAAGGACGGTACGGCATTTGACTTTGGCACGGCTTTGCGCGAGGACATGACCCTGTACGCCAACTGGCTGCCCGTGCAGCACACGGTAACCTTTGACAGCAGGGGAGGGACCAGCGTAAGTGCCCAGCTTGTAGCGCACGACACGCAGGCCACCAAGCCTGCCAACCCCTCGCGTAAGGGCTACGAGTTCGTGGACTGGCGCAGCGAGGCGGCCCCGGAGGTGCCCTACGACTTCTCTGCGAACGTCACCTCAGACCTGAACCTGTATGCCACCTGGCGCCCGGTTGTCTACACCGTGTCCTTTGACACCCGTGGTGGTGGCGAGGTAACGCCACAGACAGTGGAGTATGGCCAGAAGGCAACCAGACCCGTCGAGGATCCTACGCGCGAGGGCTACGACTTCATGGGGTGGAAGTATATGCCACCTCAGTCTCCCTACATGAACCGCAGCGCCAGTCCCTTCTCCTTTGACACCCCCATAACCAGCAACATGACGCTGCTTGCCTCGTGGGCTCCGATCAGCTGCACCGTCAGCTTTGACAGCCGCGGCGGCAGCGAGGTCGAGCCACAGGTCGTTGCCTACGGCAATCAGGCCGAACAGCCTGCCGCGCCCACGATGGAAGGCTCCCTCTTTGCTGGGTGGTTTACCGACGAGGACTGCACCGTCCCCTACGGCTTTGACGCGCCCGTGCGCGAGAGCATGACCCTGTATGCAGGTTGGATAGGTGACCCCACGGATCCCTCGATGCTGGTGATCGTCTTTGATTCCGCAGGAGGCACGCCGGTTGACCATCAGGTCCTTGAGGTGGGGCAGACCGTGACCGAGCCATCGTCCCCCACAAGGTGCGGGTACGACTATGGCGGATGGTTTGTGGACGGCGACCCCAGCAGGCCTTACGACTTTGGCACTCCCTTGGCGGCAGACCTGCTGCTTAAGGCCCAGTGGACGCCTGCTACCTACACCGTCAGCTTTGACACGATGGGCGCCGGCAATGCCCCCGAGTCCCAGCAGGTCAGCTTTGATGCGTTGGCCAGTGCCCCATCAGATCCCACATGGGAAGGTCACGACTTTGACGGATGGTACGCACAGGAGCCCGAACCTCTGAGCGACGAGGTTGCCGAGCAGTTCCGCAACGACCCAGACCTGAGCCGCGAGTACTGGATCACCGACGACAACTACCTGCGCTATTACTTTGACTTTGACAGCATCCCCATAGAGGGCGACCAGACCCTGTACGCCAGGTGGACCTCCCAGACGCACACCGTCAGCTTTGACGCGCAGGGTGGCTCTGCCGTGGAGGCCCAGCAGGGCATCGTGCATGGTGAGATAGCAACCGAGCCCGACGACCCCATCCGTGAGCACTACTGGTTTGACGGATGGTTCTTGGACGCGGAGTGCTCCAGGCCCTACGACTTTGCCACGCCCGTGACGGACGACCTCACGCTCTATGCGGGCTGGGTCGCGCAGGCCTACGAGGTGCTGCTCATCCCTGGCAACGCTGACGAGTGCCAGGTGCAGAACGTGTCCTATGGCGAGCTGGCCAACAAGCCCGCCGACCCCGTACGCTCGGGCTACCGCTTTGACGGCTGGTTTGTGGACGGCGACCGCACCAAGCCATACGACTTTGAGGCGCCCGTGCAGGACAACCTGGTCATAGAGGGCCGCTGGACGCAGGAGGGCTTTACCGTCACCTTTGACGTGGACGGCGGGACGCCCCAGCCTGCCATCCAGCAGGTGGCGCCCAACGATCTGGTGGAAGAGCCAAGCGCTCCCACCAAGGATGGGTCGGTCTTTGTTGGCTGGTACGAAATCGTGCGCACTGACCTCACCGACGAGGAGATCGACGCCATCCTCAGCGACCCCGTGCTCAGCAGCACGGTGTTGGTTGTGGGGCACGAAGCGCTACTTGCCTACGACTTTGCCAGCCCCGTCACAAGCGAGCTGACCCTGCGCGCAATCTGGGTCGGCGTCACGCACACCATTGCCTTCCAGACCAACGGAGGCTCGGCGATAGCCGCCGAGCAGGGCATCGCGCATGGTGACGCCGCACGCCAGCCTGCCAATCCGACCCGAGAGGGCTACACGTTTGCCGGGTGGTACGTAGATGCGGCGTGCACGCGACCCTACTTCTTTACGGAGCCCGTGCTGGAAGACCTCACGCTCTATGCTGGCTGGAAGGAGAGGACCTATACCGTGATCTTTGCCAGCTATGGAGGGACCTACATCAGCCGGCAGACCGTCCCCCATGGGCGTAGGGCAACCCGGCCCACCAACCCACGCATGGTTGGGTACGAGTTTGTCTATTGGTACCAGCCCAGCTGGACGGTGGTGGGACCCCTGGGTGGTCTTGTCGCCCAAGAGGACGAACCCACGCAGGAATACGACTTTGATGCGCCCGTCACCAGCGATCTCGTTCTGCTGGCGCAATGGGACGAGGGCAGCTATACGGTCCGGTTTGACACGGACGGCGGAACGCCCGCGCCGGAGGACCAGAGCCTTGAGGCGGGCTCGTATGCCCAGCAACCCGAGGACCCGCAAAAAGAAGGCCAGCTGTTCCTCGGCTGGTACGCACAGGAGCCCGAACCTCTGAGCGACGAGGACGCCGCACGCTTCCGCAACGACCCAGACCTGAGCCGCGAGTACTGGATCACAGACGACAACTACCTGCGCTATTACTTTGACTTTGACCTCATGACCATAGATGATGATACGACCCTCTATGCGCGCTGGGCGTCGCCCACGCATACGGTCACCTTTGCGGACGAGGAAGGCATCGTGGGCCAGCTGACCGTTGACCATGGCTCAACGATCGCCGAAGACGCGGCCCTTGTTCGCGAGGGCTACGTTGCACAAGCCTGGTACACCGATCCCGAGCACGCATATCGCTACGACCTTGGCTCATCGGTGGCGAGCGACATCACGCTGTACGCCGACCGCTACCTTAAGGACTGCGACGTCACCTTGATGTTGGGGGAGGCAGAGCTGTATGTTCAGACGCTGAGTTGGGGCCAGACGCTCGAGCAGCTTCCCAGCAGTGTGGAGGGCTACGACTTCTTGGGCTGGTATGCCGATGCCGCGCTTAGCGAGCCTCTGGACAACAGCACCCCCGTGACCGCAGACATGACGGTCTACGGCAGCTGGACGCCCACCATCCTCACCGTAACCCTAGACAGCAACGGAGGCACCGAGGTGAGCCCGCAGACGCAGCAGGTGGCCTACGGGGAGCTGGCGACCGTGCCCGCCGATCCGGTACGCGAGGGATACGTGTTCAAGGGCTGGTACGAGGACTGGACCGGGTGCCTGACCGCCGAGCAGCTGTCGATGTATGCCCAAAGCGATGACGAGGATGCGCGGGAGCTGGTCAGCGTGCTGGTAATGAACGACGATGGGCTGTACCGCGTGTACGACCTGAAGAACCAGCCCACCTACTCGGACGTGACCCTCGTGGCGCTTTGGGAGAAGAGTCCCTCTGACGACGGCAACAACACCAAGCCGTCAGACGGGAGCTCCGGCAAGGCTACTCCTGCCGCATCCACCAAGCCCAGCACGACGGCCACCACAGCCACCAAGCCCAGCGCAACGACCCTGCCCAGGACCGGCGATGTGTCAGGTTTGCCACTGGCAGCAGCGCTTGCAATGGCGGGGGTGGGCTTGACCGCACTCGCGCGGCGAGCGAAGGAGTGGTAAGGGGATCCTGCGGCGCCTGAGGGTGTGAACAGAGCGTTCCCAAGCCCGGCCCAGACGGACAGCTGAATTCGTCTGGGCCTTACTTGCGGCGCTTCTTCGGCTTGGACAGCTCGGGCAGCATGCTGATCACAAGGTCGGTGACGGAATCTCTGTTCTCGATGCCCACCAGCATCATCTCCGGCACGTCTGCCAACAGGTCCAATACGTATGCGAGACATTCTGCGCTCGATGCCATGCGACGTCCCCTTCCGTCTTTGCCAGAGTTATTCTACTTCGTGCACGCCCTTTTCCTAGCGGTGGCACAGAGTTCCCTGGGAGCGACAGACCAGCCTAAACTGCGCCACTCTGTTTCTTGGGGAACGCGGTTTGCGTGGCGCTGAAGGGGCGCGTCGATGTCGAAGGGATGGGTAATTGGCTGACAATATGACAACCGACCGCTCGGGTATCCGTAAATGCGGGATTGAGAATACAAGCGGCAAGATTGGCGGCATGTCCATAAAGGACTTGCTTGAACACAGGGTGCGTGAGCGCCCTGGCAGAGTCTTGGTAAAAACCGGTGAGATAGAGTATACGTGGCGGGACATCGACAGAGGGGCATCTGCCGTTGTCAGTGAGCTTTGTGCCCTTGGGGTGGGGCCCGGAGCACATGTGGCTTTGTGTGGCGCAAACTCCGTCAACTGGATACTGGCCTTCTTCGCCATCCAAAAGATAGGGGCAGTTGCGGTGCTGCTTAATCCGCAGCTCACGCCAGAGGAGGTCGCGAGGCTCTCACAGCTAGGGGACATCACATATTTCTGCTATGGAAGATCTCCGGTTGAGGACAGGAAGCAGTTTCTAACACAGATAACCGACCCACAAAAGTCCCAGATAAAGGCGGTGCTTGATATCGGAGATGAGATTGGTTTTCTCAGGAGGCCTGTAACGGCATGCCCCGACGTCCGCACCATGCCAGATGATGCCTGCCTTATCATATTTACGTCCGGTTCCACCGGGACGCCCAAAGGTGTGTTGCTGTCAGCTTCCTATGTAATCGCCTCTTCTGACTGCTGCGTGCAAAAGCTTGCCATGACCGAGGTCGACAGGCTGTGTGCCATACTGCCCTTTTTTCATATTTTTGGACTGACGGCAGTGTTGCTATCTTGTGCCATCTGCGGGTCTTCCATGATCCTGCCCCCTAGCACAAGGCCAGACGAACTGATGAGCGTGCTTAAAAACGAGCAATGCACGCTCCTCCATTCGATACCAACGGTAATAATGAGGTTGGCCAATGCGCCGGGATTCTATCCGCAACTTGCGTCAAGCGTCAGGGCCTCGTATCTAAGCGGAGCACCCGTATCGGAGGCTCAGCTAAAGATGCTGATGGACAAGTTTCCCAACAGCCATTTTATGCGGCGTTATGGCCTCACCGAGATAACACCGGTGAGCTCGACGGACCTGGCAGATGATATCGACCATATCCTGCATACCGTTGGCAAGCCTCTTGACGCCATGGACGTGAGGATACAAGACATGCAGACGGGCAGCTTCTGCCCCGCGGGCACTCAGGGTGAGATTGTCGTAAAAGGCGGCTTCATGATGTGCGGCTATTATAAGAAGGCGGCCAACGAGCAGCCCTTTGACGAAGACGGGTTTCTTCATACGGGAGACCTGGGTTTCTTGGATGCAGAAGGCTATCTGCATTACACGGGACGAGCCAAGGAGGTCATCATTCGCGGTGGCGAGAACATCATGCCCCATGAGGTGGCCTCTGCCATCTCCACACATGACAACATTGTTGATGTGAAGGTTGTCGGGGTGCCGGACGAGATATACGGCGAGATTGTAACGGCCGCGGTAGTTCTTAAGGAGGGAATGCTCTTTGACGGAAAGGAAATGCGCGACTTCCTCATGACAAAGCTGGCCAAGTACAAAGTCCCTGCATATTTCTTTATCTATGACAAGCTGCCGTCCC
Organism: Atopobiaceae bacterium; assembly: GCA_017510875.1. GTDB lineage: Bacteria > Actinomycetota > Coriobacteriia > Coriobacteriales > Atopobiaceae > UBA1367. The sequence goes on from JAFWLX010000327.1 coordinate 9,362, forward strand.
TTGCCAACGGAAAAGTAGACGCAGTAGCCCTCAAGAAGGAGATTATCAACAGGCTGGCACATATAGGATAGCGAGCAGGTTGCCAGAAAAAAGCGCAGCGCCTAACGCCCCATGGTAGGTGTCATAGTATGCGGCAAACAGCATGCCTTTGGATGCCAAGACGTCAGATAGCTTGGCTTTCCATCCTCGCCTACGTGACACACAAGAAAGTTCCATCTCGTGCTGCTGCATCATGCTTCGCTTGTTGTGCGCTGCCGTGCCTGCATCACCGAAGACCCGCGCTGTCGACGCGTGCTCAACTCGTTTGTCCGCACGGCAGAGCTGTGCCACGTCTCAGCTTATGATGAGGACAAAGGTCATGGCTTGCTGCGCCACGCGGTGGTGC
>JAFWLX010000328.1 GCA_017510875.1 Atopobiaceae bacterium
GTCCAGGCTCGTAGCGTCTGATCATCAGGTGCAACACTGCCCGGCTTCGTGGCCGGGCAGACCAGACCATTCCATGGCCGAAAGGGTGACGTATGGCCTCATCTTCCCTTGCGACCGGCGACACTGTGACGAAGCGTGGCATATGGGGCTGGATGCTGTTCGATTGGGCAGCCCAACCCTTTTTCACCGTCGTCACCACCTTCATTTTCGGCCCCTATTTTGTTGCCCGGCTGACGGAGGTCCATCAGCCGGGCATCGTGTTTACGACTGCCGTATAAGCTCGGCGATAAGGTCAGCCACGTCGGCAATCTGGCGATCGTTAAGGTACTCGGGCTCGTCGTCTGCGGTATGCGAAAGCGCAGGCAGCTTGTCCTCGTTCACACCCATCAGCGTTGTTACGCGCACATTCTGCTGCATAGCAGGTGTTGCATCAGTCTCTTCCCAGCTGTAGTCAGCTCGATTGACATTGATGTGCAGAGCATCTGCAATGCTAGAGAGCATCCGGACCATTCTTCGGTCGGCCCTGCGTTTCTTGCCCATGCCCTCGTTGGTAAGCAGCGTAAGATCTCCTGCACCAATACTGTCAAGGTTCACGAGGAACGCGCCGCGAATGTCTCTGCGGTGCTCGTCCAAGAACGCCTTGATACCAGCATGGTCAATTGACGAGGCGCCAACACCCACAAACCAGATGTCATGCGAGATAAGGTCGTCATCGCCTAGGTGCAACACGGCCTCGCGCAGCTCGACCATGGTTTCGGGATCAAGCTCTTCTTCTAGCTCTTCTCCCAGCTCTTCGGCCACCTCTACTGCTTCGACAACATCCATTTCCTCGTCTGGCTCCAGATCAAGGGAATCGAAGTTGGGGAGTCCCACAAACGTACGCTGTTCTTCGTCCTCGTAGTCAACCTCGTCTATGTCGTCGTCACGAAGGCCAGAACGCAACGTGGCTCCACCTTTCCACTTGCCGTTGTTGTTATCATCGCTAAAGTTGTCCCACGAGCCAATCTGGCGACCGTCCTTCTTGGCGTCGTAATCGTCGTCAAGACCGAGCCAATCGCTCATAGACTCAACCTGCTCGCCCTCATTGTTATGACGATGCGGGAACGAGAGCTTGCGCTTGGGGTTCTTCTTCTTTTGAGCCGGGCCGTGGTTAAACTTTGGCACCGTAATCTCATCGTCACTCGACGAAGTGCTGGCTTGTGCGCTGGTCTGGGCTTCCGTTGGAGGTTGGGGAGCCGTTTGGCCAGCTGGCTCGTCAAGCGGAGACGGAACCTTGCGCAAAACCTCAAAGCGGTTTGAGACCTCGCCTTCGATGACTACCGGGATGGTCTCGCCAGAGTCATCGGCGTTGTTGGGCGCAAACGGATCGACTGCCATGACCGAGGGATCGGGTAGGTCAAGAAGCATGGCTCGCCGACCGGCCGACATAATTGTTGGCTTGAAGTTGCTCTTGCCCCAGTCGGGGTCGTCAACGGCACGCGGCTTGGGTATGTGCTCCTCCACAACAGGCATAGAGTCTTCAACATCGGCTTCTGCCTCGGCTGACATGGTGGTAAGACCCGTAAGATCCTTCTCTTCTAGCTCATCGTCACTCACGTCCTTCTCTGACGAGAAGGTCAGGCCCGAGAGATACGCATGAGAATCATCAGAGTCTTTTTGCTCCTTGGCAGCTGTAGGCTCCTGTGGTTGTACGTCTTGCTGTTCGGTCTCGTTGACAGAAATATCAGACTCTTCCGTAGCTTCCTGAGCGGGCGCGGGCGTCGGCTCGGGCTCGATTACCTCAGCAATGGTAGGTTCGTCTGTTGCTTTCGAGTCATCGTTATCCAACGACTCCCACTCGGCAACCGGTAGATTGTCAAACGTGAGCCGTTTGCGCCCAACTTTTACATTTGCCGTCTCATCAGCGGCCACCTCTGGCTCTGCTTCAACCGCAGGCGCAGGCTCGGATACAGGCACGGGTTCTGGTGTAGGCTCTGGCTCAGGCGCGGCCACTGGCTCTGGTTCGGGTTCAACCACAGGCTCTGGTGTTGCCACCGGCTCAGGCTCGGGCTCAGCCACTGGCTCGACCTCAAGCAGAGTCTCTGCATCGGATATAGCCTCTGCCACCGCCATTGACTCTAGCTCGTTCTCTACCACCAGATCGAGAACGGCCTCGTCAATTGGCTCAGACTCGGATACCAGTACTATCTCTGGCTCGTACACAGTCTCTGCCACTGGCTCAGGTTCGACCGCACCTATCAACTCAGCCGAGTTGTCATCGATAACCTCCGGTACCGTCTTAGCGGTCGCATCTTGTACCACCTGAGGCTCTTCCGGCTCCATTACCAGCACAACCGGTTCCGTCTGATCCTCATCCGCCACAACGGTCACCGCTTCTTTGTCCTCGTCGGCCTCCGCAGCAGGTTGGTCAACCGGCGCACTCGCTGCGGGTACCTCCACGGGCATGGGCTCAATGTTGGGCATCGATGCAAACATCTGATGCAACACGTCGGGGGTCTTGGGCATCCTATAGCGGTTTTGCTCAGGAGCCGTTGCAAACATCTGATGCAAGATGGCCGAAGGATCAGTCTCTTCGGCTGGCTCAGGAGCCTTAGGAGCTGCAGCTGCCTCTTGGCGTATCTGCTCCTTGTTGGCTTCGATCTCTTCTGCAGTCAACGGCTTGAACGTAAGGGTAGTCTCAAGCTCAAAGTCGTCCAGCTCGTCAATGTCGTAGAGACGCGCGCTTGGAACGGGACGCGACGCATACTCTACCGTCTTCTTTTCAGCATTTTCCTCGACAGCCTCTGAGGTGCTGTCTTCAGCCTCAGTCGTTTGCGATACCGACTCATTGTCTTCTGCGTCAACCGTCTTATCCTCTGACACAACAACCTCTTCTGTTTGTGTCACAGGCTCCTCTTCGATTGCCACAGGTTCCTCGTCAAACTCTGCCGGTTCAGCTGCAACTTCCGCATCCTCCGCGGCCTCGTCCACGACCACCACGGACTCCTCGACGTATGCGGGCTCCTCGACGGCCACCGCAGGCCTCTCGTCGTGCGCGGGCTCCTCCGCACCCTCCGCGGCCTCGTCCACAACCACCACGGACTCCTCGACGTACGCGGGCTCCTCGACGGCCGCCGCAGGCCTCTCGTCGTGCGCGGGCTCCTCCGCACCCTCCGCGGCCTCGTCCACAACCACCACGGACTCCTCGACGTACGCGGGCTCATCGACGGCCACCGCGGTCTTCTCGTCGTACGTCTCTACCTCACTGGCAGACGTCACAGGTTCCTTAACAATAGCAATCTGCTCATCTGCGATTGCCACGGGCTCCTCGTCGTACACTGCAGGCTCAGCGGTAGATGACACGGGTTCCTCAACAGCAACAACCTGATCATCTGCAATTGTCACCGACGCCTCGTCATACGCGGCTTCTTCCACAACCACCTCGGGCTCGTCGACGTTCGACGACTCGTCCACAACCGCCACGGGTTCTTCTACGTATGCGGGCTCATTTACAACCGCAACGGAATCCTCTACGTATGCCGGCTCGGCTACAACCGCAACGGGCTTATCGACATATGCCTCTGGCTCGCTGGCAGATGCCACAGGCTCGTCGACATAGATAGCCTCTTCCACAACCGCAATGGGTTCGTCGTCATACTGGACTGTATCTACCACATATGCTACAGGCTCTTCGCGATAAGAGTCTTGGACCGGCTGCTCCTGGTAGGGCTCCGCATACGACTCGGGCTCGTGCGCATATCGCTCGTTCGAATCAAGCGAGGGTACATCCACAAGCTCAACCGGAACTCCAGCAACCATTGTGTTGCCGTCAAGTATCTCGTACTGAGCATCCTCAAAGTAGAGAGGGGGGAGTGTCCAGAGCTCGTATTCGTATGGCTCGTCCTGCTCTTGCACAGTATCGTCTTCGTATTGATCCATAACCTGAGACACTGGCTCGGCCTCGTAGCGAGAAGGCTTATCCCACTCTGGCTGCTCGCTTTGCATTGGAGCGTTCTCGCGACCAATGCCCTCATCCGTTTGTGCCTGCGTTACAGGCTCCTCGATCTCAAAGATCCTCTTTGGCTTCCAGAGAACAACTTCTTCGTCAGAATCATCTTTATATATATGTTGCTCTTCGACAGCGGGCGCCTCGCCAATGCTGGTCTCGGGAGCATATCCCTCCATTGCGGGGGTCTCTGCTGTCACATCCTGATCAGATTCAAAAGCGGCCTCTGTAAAGGGCGGCATCTCGGTTGAGGAAGTCACCGTCGGTGTCTGCAAATCCGCCTTAGACATGGCGGACGATTCCGTCTCGATTGTTGTCACGTTAAGACGAGGCATGGGCGTGGTGTGATCCCAGGTATCCACATGCTCTTCTTCCGCAGGCCTCACCGCCCTGAAGGGCTTGGTGTCGTACACCCCTGTATCGGTAGGCTGATGAGCCTCAACCACATTGGTACGACCATCGGCAACAGAGACATCGTTTGAGTGGACGGAAGAATCGTCTCCAATGTATCCGCCATTACGCTCGGCGTCACTTACCTCGCTGTCGTAATCGTCGTAGTCGTCATCGTATTCAATGTTGCGGCCTCTGTCGTACTCGTCAAACTCGCCCTTGTCGCACGAGTAATCGGAAGCATTGTCGCCAATGTAGCCGCCGGCTTCTTGCTCGTCCACGTAGTTGTCGTCGTAGTCGTTGCCGGTTGCTGTATCGGCCTCTGCGCGCTCAATCTCGGGCAGCTCGCGCTCGCGCCTCAGCTTGCTAGGAATGCTCTTAAAGAACTCAATGATTCGTGCCCAGAAAACAGCCGCGCCCTCGCGCGCCGTCTCTAGACCGCTACCCAAGCTCTCGCCTATGCCACCTGCCGCACCGCGAATCTTGCCAAAGGCGCCATCGTCGGCAGGCATGGGAGCAGACTCGGCAATAAGCTCAAGGGCCTCCTCACGCGGAATGAGGTTCTCGTACACAATCTCGCAGGTTGGCGGAAGAATGTCCAAACTTGCAAGGAGCGCGGCGCCACGACGTACGGTAGCAGGCGACTGCAAACCGTACTCGTCTACCTCGGGCTCACGGTATGCTGCCCTAGGTGCCCCTTGCACCTTGGGCTCATCCTCATCAGCCGAGCGCTCGTCCTGGCTTGTCTGATCTGCCACACGGGACTCTTCATCCTCGTCGTCAAGCTCCTCAAGCTCGATGTCCTCGTCGTAGACAATATCTTGGTCGTCATACTCTTCTTCCAGATTGTGACGCACGCCCTTAGGATGGGTTTCTGCCCATTCCTTAGCGTCATCGGAACCTGGACGTACCATGTCGACCACACCCAACATGGCTGCGACAGATGCCTTGTTGTCGTTTGCTCCGGTGGTGCAGTTAGAGAAGCGCTCGTACACCGAAGCAGCACCAAGAATCAGCAAGGGGAGTGCAACCAGCACGCCCAGTACCCAAAACGCATGACGTACCGGCGCAGGTATGAACCACGCCACTTGCGTGAGCGCCAGCACGCACACAGCAATGGAAAGCGGCCAGCTTATGCGCTTGAGAATCGGCTGCCACTTAGAGAGCTGCGGACCATAGAGGATGCTCTCTCGGGGCGTGTCGTAGTGGGCAATAATCACGATGGGTCGGTTGCCCTTGATTACGTTGGGACCAGTGGCGCGATGCACGCCAATCACGTTCTGGCTACGTGCCATAGGTCCAATTGAGGCCAGCGGGTCATTTCCGTTGTGCGCAAGAAGCAACAGGATAAAGAAGATGATCACAATCACGATTCCCGCGATTGACACAGGAGTACCCAAAAAGCCTGCCAACAGCACGCCAATAAAGAGCATGATGAGATAGAAACGCGATGCGACACCCGAGAAGGTATGTGCATCAAACTCTTGTATCTGCGTCTCTAGTCCGTGCTGAACAAACAGGCCCTCAATGAGCTCCGCTGCTTGTAGTTCTTCTTGACTGTTGGTCGGCGCAATATCGACCTGGTCGTTTATATAGTCTGTATAGTCGCGCGTCGTCGCCATGTAGCGTACCTCGCCTTGCTGTTGCGGGTATGGTCCATTCATCCCTCAAGTGTACACCGATATGCCCCATTTGTATCCGGCCATATGACGAACTTCTAACCAATCTTTGGATGAGAGTTACCCTTACGGTCCGACTAAGCCATTACTGGTCACGGGTAGGCCAAAGAGGTGAGTCTCAGGGCGCCTCTGAGGCTGCTCCGCCCGTCGGTGCGGCGGGAGCGAGGACTGTCTGAGGCTGCGAAGCAGCCGAGTTCCGCAGCTGCCGCGCCGTAAGGGCGGAGCGCTTAGCCGAAGCGAAGCCCTGAGACTCACCTCTTTGGCCTACCCGTGACACACCTACGGGGCGTAGCCCCCATTGCACCAGCGCGCATGCGAATATAATGGTTCTTATCGCATTTTCACCAGAGGGAAGGGGACCCATGTCCAGGGACGACTCCCATCTTAAGATGACCAAAGACGACCTCCGTGCCGCACGTGTGCTCACGCTTGCCGTCAAGTTCTTTGGCTCAAGCAAGCCCGTCTCTTCCTCTTCCATCTACAACGATCTGTACTCTGACCTTGATATTCCCTCGTTTAACAGGCAGTTTCTGCGCGACCGCGACCTGTTGGCTAGTTTGGGCATGCAGATTCGCTCCATTGAGGGCAACGGCGAGACGCTCTGGCAGGTTGACGAGCAGGCGTCATACGTACAGGGAGAGGGTCTTGGCTCGGACGATGCGCACATTCTCTACGTCCTGTGTTATGACATGTCCTTTGACCAGTCGTTTCCTTATCGAGACGAGCTTCGCCTAGCCCTGGCAAAGATCTCTCGCATGTATGGTGGTTCATCTATTGCGCTGCGCGACACAAGCTCGGCTGCCGAGCATAAGCTGCTCTCTGCGCTTGTCAGCTGTATGAGCATGCACCATGCTGCGCGCGTGAACTATGTTGACGCAAACGGTAGAGCAAGCGAGCGCGTGATTGCCCTGCTAGGCTCCTTTGGCCTGCGCGACAAGACCTATTTTGTAGCCAGCAGAATTGCCAAAGACGGCAGTCTTGTGCCCGACTCGGTGCGTATCTATCGGCTAGATCGCTTTACCAAGGTTACCGAGCTGCCCAGCCTTAGCTATCAGGTACCGCTTGACTTCTCGGTAAGCGACTACGAGCGTCTGCCCTTCCAGATAGGTGACAACTGTGGCACTGCTCGCTTCTTAGTACCTGATCAGGCAAATAAGCAGGTAAGGCATGCAGTTGCAATACAGGGAAGCATAGAAAAGAACAGTGCGCAGGACGACCAGGGCACTGTGTGGGAAGTTCCCTACAGCAACGTGCAGGCTGCCGCATCATGGGCGGTAGGTTTGGGGGTTGTGCCCCTAGCACCTGCTGACTTGGTGCAAACCTATCATCGCACCCTTGCTGCAACAGCTGCGGTGGATGCATACGATGGGTCCCTCTCTGAGAACACCTTAGAGCCAAGGGTCACATCACCTCGTAAAAGTGCTGGTAGAACAGGCAGCATTGCTGTAACCAGACAGCTTGTGGCCCTGGCATCAAGCCTTACACGCGAAGGTGAGGTTATCACAGCCCAAGACATTGCCACAAGCTTGGGTGTTGACTATGACGCCGCACGCCATCTTATTGCCTTGGTGTCATTGGGTAGCGGAGAGTCCATTGACTATCTGCCCGTCATCTTGAGTGACAACGACGACGAAGTTTCCCTCATGGAGGGTGCCCATATGAGCGCACGACGCGTGAGGCTCACGAGATCCGAGACTATTGCTTTGGTGGCAGCTTTGGAAGAACTTGGCGTCAAACAAGAGGATGCGCTGGTTAAGACCCTTGTTAACTCATATGCCACTCCACTGTTCTCGCTTGATGACATCAAACGAAGCCTAGAGACACCCAGCTCGGTATCCGACGGCAAGGTTCTTAGGCAGTGCTCGCAAGCCATTGCACAAAACAAGGGATTGACCTTCTCATACGTGCCCATCACCGAAGGCAGGGCAAGCCGTCGCAGGGTTGTGCCCCACCTCTTGCGCAGGAGCGACGACTGCTGGTATCTTGATGCCTTTGACCTGGTAAGACGTGCAGACAGATGCTTTCGCATCGATCGCATGAGCTATCTTGAGTCCTTTGACCTTACGCCACAAGATACGCAAAACCGCACGTCAACCGATGTTCCAACAAATGTGCTCGTTCTCTTTGGCGATCCCAGCTACATTGACCTGTTCTATTGGGAGGGAATGCAAGTGCTTGAGACAAGCGAGCGCGGTTGTCTGGTACGTATGCCCTACTACGGTGGCAGCTGGCTTGCACAGCACCTTGCCGCCTGTGCAGGCACCGTCCGCGTGAACAACAGGCAGCTTGCAGACAAGGTCAGGCAGGTAGCAATGCAGGAGGGGTAGGCCACGGGTCAGCAGGGGGCAGCCCCTTACTGTTCCCCTGCAGGGGTCGTTACCTCGTACTATGGAACAGTAAGGGGCTGCCCCCTGCTGACCCTTAGGGCTGAACGTGGAAAAGGGACGGTCCCCCAATCCACGCTGACTGCGATATGTCAGTTATCCCTACCGTTTGCGCGACGAGCGCCAGGTGTCGATGTATCTGCCAACAAATGCCTGTTCAAGCTGGACGCATGAGCTTGTGGGCATTGACCTCACAAATTGTTGCCCATAGCGCTTGGTGGCAATGCGAGAGTCTGCAAACACCACAATACCCGCGTCGGTTCCTGTACGTATCAGCCGCCCTGCTGCCTGTTTTACCTCAAGCACCGCCTCGGGCAGCGAATACCGCCACCAAGCTCGGTCTTCCCTTAGCTCTCGCTCCTTTACCAGCGGGTCGTTGGGATTCGCAAAGGGCAGCTTGGTGATGACCACGCACCGCAACGTGTCCCCAGCTGCATCAAAGCCTTCCCAAAACGACTTCAGTGCCATCAGAGAGCGGCTTTCATCTGCCATGAACTTCTCACGCAACCGGCGTGGAGACGATCCACGCTCCTGACAGTCAACCTCAAGGCCAATGGTTGCAAGACGAGGTGCCAGCATATTGTGTGCCCGCTCCATCTCGCGTCGGTTGGTAAAGAGCGTAAGCACCGAGCCCCCCATGGACTTATGCACATCAAAGAGCAGGTCAACAAGGGTATCAAGGTAGTTTCTCGTACCCGGTGCCGGCATGTCCCTGCATACCACCACACTCATATTTTTATCAAAATTAAAACTAGATGCAAGATGCAGGTTCTTAGAGCTACCCTTTTCGAGCCTATCGAGCCCCACTGCATGGTTAAAGTGCTCAAACGACTCGCCCACGGCCATAGTTGCCGAGGTAAACGTCACGCTCATCATCTCGTCGAGCCAGCGCGCCGAAAGGTCTGTTCCCACATCTACCTTCTCGGCTACCAGTGCCTCTTGGTTCATGTCGCGCCGCCGACGTGCGAGACGAGCTGAGTACACATAGGTATGGTTATCGCCAGCATCAATCAGCGACAACGCATCACGCAGCTGTTCCAAGAAGCCACTTGCATCCCTAAGATCGCTCCCTAGCTGTGGTTTTACGTCCGCTAAAGCTTCAGCTGCCTCATCTGCATCCTTAGCCGCCTGGTCAAGACGGTCGATGGCAACCACCATTGCCTCGGACAACGCCGCCCATTCGGGCGACTGCCGCACGCCGTCGTCTATCCAAAGGTTTTGGTTGTCATATCCACCACGCGGTCCTACAAGTCCCCAAAGACCGTGCAAAGCCTCAAATACCTCGGATGTGCCTACGGTTGCACGAGACACCGATGCCGAAAGCTTTGTGAGCAAACGAACAGGGAGCGTAGAGCCTTCCTGCTGCGTAAGCTGCCCAAACAATGTGTGAATGACGCCTGTCTTGGTTCCGCCGAGCTTTTCAAACGAGCTACGGACATCGTCTCCGGTTACCTCAACCGCCCATTGCCGACGTGCCTCAGCCTCAAACCCATGTGCCTCGTCTACCACCCAATGCCTGATAGGTGGCAGGATGCGTCCATCTGCCATCACGTTTCGCAACAAGAGCGAGTGATTGGTCACAACTACGTCGGCACAAGCAGCGCGTCTTCGCGCACCATGCACCAAGCACTCGTTGGGAAAAAACGGACAGCGAGTCCGCTGGCACTCAGAAGGCGTAGTGGTAAGCATCCCACGCGGCACCGTTCTCCAACGAATGCCCAGCGTATCCAGGTCACCCTCGGCTACCTGGCACACCGTGGCGTACGTTACGGCAATGGCTGTGAGCATGTCCGCCTTTGACGAGGCATTACCGCCAGATTCCGGCAGGTCGCCAGCCATAGCCTTTTGCAGGCGGTTCAGACAGGGATAGTGGTCATAACCCTTAAGGCTGGTAAAGCTCACACCTTGTGGCAGCGCTTTATCTAGGGCCGGCAGCTCGTGGGCAATCAGCTGGTCAGTAAGTGCGTTCGTCTTGGTAGCAATGCCTACGGTTATGCCGTTACGCTGGGCAAATGCAACCATGGGTACCAAGTATGCCATCGACTTGCCCACACCTGTGCCCGCCTCGATGGAACGGTGCGTGGACGTCTCTAGCGCCTCGCGTATCTCAAGCGCCATCGCCTGCTGCTCAGAACGCTTCTCGTAGGCGTCATACATGGTGGCAACCATGCCACCAGGAGCAAAGGCAGCACGTATCTCCTCCTTGCTAGGAGTCACAAGTTGTCCCGCTAGCTCGGCAGCGTCGGAGCGCGCATGCCATCCAGCACGGGCAATCAAGTCATGACGAATGGCCTTGAGCGAGAAGGAGCTCTCGCCTTCAAGACCAGCAAGGTACGAGAAGATGGGTCTAAACGGCCACTCTATCTCCTCGTACATATGCGCAAACGTGCCAAGAAGGCCTTTTGGCAGGTCACAGAGGCCCATGAGAAGCACAGGCCACATACCGCAGAGCGCATCCACGTCATCGCTAGCCCGGTGTGTCACACTGTCGCAGCCAAAAGCAGCAGCTAGAGTTGAGAGGCTATGAGAGGTCAGCAACGGCAGCGCAATGCGAGAGAGCGAGAGCGTGTCTATCCAAACGTTACTCACTTCCTTGCCACCACGGACCTTCTCGATAAACGTACGGTCAAACAGCACGTTGTGTGCAAGAACGGGTGAGCCGCCCACAAAGTCCGCAAGCTGCGCCACCGCCTCTTCTGCGTAGGGAGCACCAACTACGTCAATCTCGCGAATACCGGTAAGTTGCTGTATATCTAAAGGTATTGCGTGACGAGGCCTCACAAAAGTTTGGAAGCGCTCCGCCACCTGTTTGCCGCTTATACGCGCCGCCGCAATCTCTATGAGCTCGCAGTTTTTGAATGACAGACCGGTGGTTTCGGTATCAAGTACCACCATGTCCTCTTCTAGTGGACCAAAGTCTGTTGAGTGCGCACGCTCCGCTAGAGTGAGGTATTGAGTGCGAACCTCATCCGAAGCCGTGGGAAGAATAAGGCTCCCAAGCAGCTCACGTGGGTCTTTTTGATTCATATAGCTGGTTGTTCCTTACGTCGGGAAACCTATCAATATGCACTCCCGCACAAAAGAGGAAGCACTTTTGCACGGGAGTGACCTTGGTTGACAGCGCTAATTCTCCAATGCAAGCTCGACAATACGCTTGCAGAGCTGCGGAAACTCAATGCCAACGTGCCGCGCCGAGTCAGGCAGCAGACTGGTCTCTGTCATTCCTGGGATGGTGTTGGTCTCTAGGATTACAGGCTCGCCATCCTTGGTAATTATGAAGTCGCTACGCGATACTCCACGACATCCCAAAGCCTTGTGGGCCAGCACCGCCAGCTCTTGTGCACGAGCATAGACGTCCTTGTCAAGACGTGCTGGTATAACATGATGGAGGGATGCAGGCTCGTACTTCACCTTAAGGTCGTAGAAGTCTGCGTTGGTCACAATCTCTACGATTGGAAGCGCCTCTGGATCGCTGTTACCAATCACGGGCACGGTAATCTCGGTACCCTCAATGCACTGCTCAACCAGCACAATCTCGCCATCGGCCGAGGCATGTTCTATGGCATCGGGCAGTTGCTCCTCGCAAGTAACCTTTGTGACGCCATAGCTCGAACCATTGCCCGAAGGCTTCACAAACAGAGGGAGGCCAAGGGTAGACACGATCTGTGCAATCTCATCCTTGCTTGGCTGGTAATTGGGCGGCAGCTCCACACCCTTGGGTGTGGGGATGCCAGCCTTGCGAAACATGGCCTTAGAGACCTCTTTGGCCGTGCCCATAGCCGAGGCAAGTACCTTTGAAAACGTGTAGGGCACATGAAGAATGTCTAACAGACCCTGAATGCTGCCATCTTCGCCATAGTGCCCATGCATGGCAATAAACGCTACGTCATACGACCCAGCTGTCAGGTCTCTCACAAAGTTAGGATCAGCAACATCAAGCAGGTCCACAGAGGAAAAACCTGCCTTTTCCAGTGCTTCTTTGCAGGCCTTACCCGAGGCAAGAGATATCTCGCGCTCATCTGACCATCCTCCTGCAAGAACTGCCACCTTGCAGTTTGTAATATCATCAGCCACCATGGGCTACTCCTTTGTAACCGCGCTTGCGCTAGACTCACCTGTTGAGCACAAGGCCTGTTGAAGATGGTACTCCACGTGGATTTCCGATTTGAAAGAGGACAGAAAACATGCAAGAAGCCAGCAACCTCCCTACAAATGAGGCGGATCGTATCGATCTGAGGTCGCTTACCCATGGGCAACTTGCCCAAACACTGTCCGATATGGGACAGCCAGCGTTTCGCATGAAACAGATTCAGGAATGGGTGTGGGAGAAGGGTGCCACCTCGTTTGACGACATGACCAATCTTCCCAAGACACTTAGAGCAGATCTGGCTGACCGCTTTACGCTTGGGGGTGTTAAGCAGGTAGTCTGTCAGGTGTCAGAAGATGGAAGCAGAAAGTACCTTTTGGCATACCCTGATGGAACACGAGTTGAATGTGTGGGCATGCCCAATGGAAACAGGCTTGCTGTCTGCGTGTCCAGTCAGGCGGGATGTGCCATGGGATGCGCATTTTGCGCCACAGGAGCGGCTGGTCTTACGCGCTCACTGACCGCGGCAGAGATCTACGACCAGGTAATGCACGTAAAGGACGACTTTGATACGCGTGTGACCAGCGTTGTGCTTATGGGTCAGGGCGAGCCGTTCATGAACTATGATGCATCTCTCGAGGCCATGAGAAAGCTTAACTCGCCTGATGGCCTGGGGATTGGCGCTCGTCATATTACCGTATCTACCTGCGGAATCATTCCTGCCATCAAGCGCTTTGCCAACGAGAGCGAACAGTTTACCCTGGCAGTCTCGCTGCATTCTGCCGTGCAACGTACAAGAAATGCTTTGATGCCTGGTGTGCGCAAGTACTCGCTTATGCATCTTTACGAGGTGATGGGGGAGTATGTCGACAAGACAGGCAGGCGGCCTACCTACGAATATGCGCTCATTCGCGGAGTGAACGATACCGAAGATGAGCTTGGAGCTCTTTGCGATTTCTGCCGCGATAATCTGGCCCATGTGAACATCATCAAGCTGAACGAGGTCAAAGGATCAAGATTCCAGCCCTCCTCAGACGCTCGTGCTGGTGAATTTGTAAGACGACTGGCAAACGTGGGTGTTGAGGCAACCATCAGACAGTCACGTGGGCAGGACATCGATGCTGCTTGCGGACAACTGAAGCAAAAGCACTAAAATTAGAACAGTTGTTCTAATTTGGAATAGTTTGATGAAGGTATGTGCATCGTCTTAAAGAACGCATGGACTAAGAGACACTTCTCAAATCAGGAATGTGTAGCTATATGTCCAAAATGATGCATGTACATAAGGGGGCTGCCTCTTATTGTTCCATCAGGGACAATATGAGGCAGCCCCCTTATGTACCAAAATACCTAGGCTATGCGTCAATTACTGTGACTCATTGGCTAGAACCCCAAGTCTGCCCAAGCTTCTTTGATCTGCTGTCTGTTCTGAGCTACAGCTTCTTCATCCATGATGGTGCCAATATGCTCATTGACCATATCTGTCAATTGGTTGTAAGAGTCTGTTACCGTGTTAGCGAGTGATGCCAATCCTTCTTTAGCCTCATCATCAAGCAAGACCTGGTATGCAATGAACCCCGCAGCGCAAAGCACGCACAGCAGTATTGCGTCATTTCTCATTCTCTTAAGCAACCTCATGTTACTCACCCGCACCCTCTGACATAGAAACCTTGCTCAATTGCTCAACGAGCCTTGCCAGATCTTCCTCAGTTCCAAACTCAATCTCTATTTTATTCCGGTTTCTTAAGTGCTTAACCTTAACGTTGGTATTCAACGCAAGCCTCAGTTGACGAGCTGCTCTCTTATATGACTGAGGTGTAGGCACACGTTTGGGTGGTTCCCTATCAGTGACAGAAAATAGTGGAGCAAGGTTTTCTGTCTGACGAACCGTTAAACCATCATCCACGACTTTCTTTGCAAGCTTGACCCTACCTTCCTCACTTGCGACAGCGAGGATAGCTCTTGCATGTCCAGCTGTAAGAAGACGTTCTGCCATGAGCTTCTGCACTTCTTCGGGCAAATCGAGAAGTCGTAGAGCATTGGCAATGGCTGGTCTTGATTTTGAGACAGCTTTTCCAAGCTCAGCCTGAGTCATACCACTCTTTTCAATAAGTGTCTTGAACCCTTGCGCCTCTTCGATAGGATCCAAGTCTGAACGCTGTAAATTCTCGATGAGTGCGAGCTTGAATACGTCATCGTCGGATATGTCACGTATAACCACAGGTATTGTCTCGAGCCCTGCACGTTTTGAGGCTTGATAACGACGTTCACCTGCAACTATTTCATACTTCTGCCCTTTTTTCCTCACCAGAATAGGCTGGAGTACACCATTTTGCCGTATTGAATCGGTGAGTTCTTCCATTGACTCTTCGTCAAAGTTCTTACGAGGCTGTCCCTTATTTGGCAGAATGTCTGACAGAGGTAAGTTTGTATCTGCGGGAATAGCGCCAGCTACTTCTGCGTCGGCGCCGCCCATCAAAGAGTTGAGACCTTTTCCTAAGCCTGAACGTTTAGCCACGACGCGTCACTTCCTTTGCCAGCTTCACATATGCTTGGCTTCCTTTGCTCAACCAAGCGTACTTTGTAATGGGTAGACCATGACTTGGTGCCTCGGACAGCTTTACATTTCTAGGAATGATTGTCTTAAAGACTTTCTTTCCAAAGTACTTGTTTACTTCCTCTGCTACCTGCTTAGAAAGAGTCGTTCTGCTGTCATACATGGTCAGAAGGACACCAAATATCTCAAGTTCGGGATTCAAACGACTCTTGACCATACGCATGGATTCAAGAAGCTTGGTAACTCCCTCTAGAGCATAGAACTCGCATTGAATGGGGATGAGTAGTTCATCAGCTGCAACTAAGGCATTTACAGTTAGCAAACCGAGAGATGGTGGGCAGTCGATGAAGACATAGTCAAAGTGTTCTTTAACAGAATCCAGTACTTCTTTAAGGCAGTGCTCTCTGCGCTCAGTATTTACGAGTTCGACCTCCGCGCCTGCCAATTGTATTGTTGCAGGCATAACAAAGACTCTTGGTTCACACGTCTCTGTGATGAGGTCTTCGGCTGAATGGTCATCGAGAAGCGCATCATAGATGTCGTATTCGAGCTCTTCTTTCTCGATTCCATAACCGCTTGTGGTGTTGCCTTGTGGATCAAGGTCTACAACAAGCACTTTCTTCTTTGCTTCACCAAGGGCAGCAGAAAGATTTACTACCGTTGTGGACTTTCCTACACCACCTTTTTGATTTATGACAGCGATTACTTTAGTTGCCTTGAGTGGATTTCCACGTTTGACATCGATAAAGCTCACTTTGCCTCCAAAACTGCCTTGTTTTAACTCCGATATGTTTGGTATGAAGATGATACTCCTTTGTTTCACGTGAAACAATTTCCGCTCACATGTTTCACGTGAAACCTCCTGTACTTGTTACTGTTCACTGACATGCTAAGGCAGAGACCCTCGGGCTTCGCTTCGGCTAAGTACTAGGTCTTTATGGCGTGGCAGCTGCTGAACTCGACTCTTCGATTTTGTGCGAGCTCTTCGGGCCGTGGCATGACAGTGGCATGTCAAGCTCGCTCCCGCTGCGCTGATAGGCAGTGCAACCTCAGAGATGCCCTGAAGGTCACCGCTATAGCCTGTCTGTGGCTAATGACCTACAATCGATATTAGTCTCTGGCTATCATAAGAGTGTTTCGAGCGAGCGGTGGAATATCTTTCGTTTATTACCATCAAAGTAGAAATGATGAATTAACAGACATCTGACAATCGGCTCTCTACTGAACAAGAGGCTTGTGTTTAGCCATACCTACCTGTCTAGGTAGCTTTATCTTGCTAGCACTTATCTTCTTATAAGTAAGTATCTCTCGATGACCCATCTCGTATGGCAACTCATATGTTTCACGTGAAACAC
>JAFWLX010000329.1 GCA_017510875.1 Atopobiaceae bacterium
AGCGACGCCTCAGCCCAATCAAATGCCACGGTCGAGCAGCATTTCACCATGCCGGAGGACGCAGAGTACGAGCCCCAAGAGGTGCTGGTTCGCGTACCCGAGGGCATGACCCAAGAGCAGCTTGAGCAGTCTTTGGCGGGTGTTCCCGGCGTCCACGTTGGACAGGCGGATGGCGGTGGTCTCGTAACCCTCGAGCTTGAGGGAGACCTCTCGGTAGAGGATGCTATCAATCAACTGCTTGCTACAGGTGTGGTTGAAGACGCGCAGCCCAACTATGTGTATTACGCCCTCGACGAGAAGGATTCTGGAGTGGCGGGCCTCATGGCAGCGCTTGCGGCCTATGACGAGCAGACCTCCTCGGCATCGCTTGTTGCCATGGAGGACGATGACAACAACCAGAACGGCGACGGCAACAACAACGGTGACGGCAACAACAACAGCAACGGTGACGGCAACGGCGACGGGAACAACAACGGCAACGGCGATGGCAACAACAACGGCAACGGCGACGGGAACAACAACCAGAACGGTGACGGCAACGGAGACGGCAGCAACAACCAGAACGGCGACGGCATCACCAGCCAGAACGATGACGTCCAAAACGGTGGTGGCGACCAACCTGAGGCCAAAGACCCCAACGACCCGTTGGTTCCGCTCCAGTACTACCTGGATGACATGCATGTGCCCGAGGCATGGCAGCTTGCCCATGGCGAGAAGGATGTCAACGAAACGCCCGTGACGGTCGCCGTGCTTGACGTGGGCTTCGACGCTGATCACGAAGACCTGGTGGACAACGTTGCGGCGCGCCTTAACGCACTTGACGATAGCGAGGACGTTGCCAATACAGCATCGCGCTCTCTGCATGGAACCCACGTTGCCGGTGTGATATCGGCTCGTGCCAACAACGAGACTGGCATTGCTGGCGTGTCGTACAACGCGCAGCTGGCGCTTGTTCGCGTGGCCGATAGCGAGGGCAGGGCATCTTCCGCAACGCTCGCCCATGCCTACGACTGGATTGCAGACCAGCAGGAAGACCTTAACGTGCGCGTGGTGAACGTCAGCCTTGGTGCCGCTTGGGCCAGCTCGTCTTATACCACACAGGACAAGTTGCTTATGTCCAAGATTGACGAGGCATACGCCAACGGTATCGTCACGGTGGCCGCAGCCGGTAACGCCTCAAGCAACAAGGGCGTGGTTCCTTACGCCGTGTATCCCGGCGACATCTCTGACGTGGTCAGCGTCATCAACATTGACAAGCAGCACAACAGGGCAAGTGGCTCCAACTACAATCGCGAAGGCGAGCGCAACAAGAACGTCTCGGCTCCGGGCACAGAGATCGTAAGTACCTACGGCTCGAGCTACTCGGTCACATACGAGGACAAGCGCTACTACGGATACAGCACCCTTACGGGCACCTCAACTGCTGCACCAAGCGTTTCGGGCATCTTGGCGCTTGAGTTTGCTGCCAATCCGGACCTGAGTGCCGAGGAGGCCGTTGACGTCCTGTATGGCATGACAGCAGACCTTGGCGCAGAGGGTTGGGACGAGAACTTTGGCTACGGCGAGGTTATGGCCCTTGACGCGGTGACCGCAGCAACTGGTCCAACCATTTCTGGTCCGCGCTACTTGGCAGTGGGTGCGGGGGATGCCACATTTACCGTGACGGGATCCGAGGGCGTAACCTGGAGCTTTGCCAGCTCGGACGCCAACGTGGTGTCTATTGACGCCGCAACCGGGGTTGCGCATCCCGTAGCTAAGGGCGTTGCGGACATCACGGCTGTGGACGACAACGGCGTCACCCTTACCAAGACCGTGAGCGTGTTCGCAGGCGTGCAGGGGAGCGACACGGTCGAGTTTGGCAAGACCGCAACTTACACCATCGAGAAGGACATGAGCGACTACCAGGCTTGGAGCTGGTCGACCTCTGACAAGGGCATTGCCGAGATTGGTAATAGCAGTGGTGTCCTGGTTCCTGTATCGGCAGGCACAGTAACCGTCACTGCCTCGCTGGTAGCCGACCCAAGCCTTACCTTTAGCAAAGAGGTCGAGGTCACTCCGGTCAACATTGCCAAGGCAACCATACAGGACATCGATCCGCAGACCTATTCGGGTAGCGAGATTAAGCCGGCTCTAGAGATTACCTACAACACGCTCACGCTGGTCGAAGGCACGCATTACACCGTCGATTACGAAGACAACGTAGAGGTTGGCATCGCCATTGTGAACATCACGGGAATCGGTGCCTTTACGGGAACGACCACAACCAATTTCGCCATCACGACAAGAGCCGCATGGGATCGCTACTTTGGTGATACCGCAATCGCGACGGGTAAAGCCGTTGTCGAGGCAGATAGCGGCACGGTCTATCAGGCTGGTCGTGGCGGCACCGTGATCCTGGCAACCTCTAGCGGCTACTGGGACGCCCTTGCGGCCGCCGGCCTTGCGGGCACGCTTGACGCTCCGGTGCTCATCACCAACCACAAGTCTCTCTCAAAAGAGACAAAGGAAGAGATCGAGAGGCTCGCGCCAGAGAAAGCCCTTGTCATGGGTGGCACGGCGGCTATATCCGATGACGTGCTTGACGAGGTGAAAGCCCTTGTGCCAGACACCGATCGCGTCTTTGGCGATACGGCAATGGACACAGCGGTACAGATTTACCTTGCGGGTTCCGACTGGTCTGACACGGCCATTGTAGCCACGGTAAACGGCTACTGGGATGCCCTCTCAATTGCGCCCTATGCCTGGTGGGCCAAAGCTCCCATCTTCTTGACAAACTCCGAGGGCATGCTGTCCGACAACACCCTTGGTGCCCTTGCCTCTGGCAGCTTTGAGCGAGTTGTTATTGTTGGTGGCACTGCAGCCGTATCAGCGGATGTAGAAGGCCAGCTTGAGAGCATAGAGATGACCAGCACCGTTCGTCTATTTGGCGACACCGCCCTCGATACATGCGCCCAGATAGCCACCTGGGAGATTGGCGAGGGTATGGGCGTCTCGCATCTTGCTGTCGCCACCTCTGACGGTTATTGGGACGCCCTCACCGGTGCGGCTGTCTGCGGCAAGCAGTCATCGGTGCTGGTGCTGGTGGGCAAGGACAATGCAGAGCGCCCGTATCGAGCCTACGATACGGTCCTGAACTTGGATGCGGGCCAGATTGTGCATGGCCATGTGCTGGGCGGAGATCAGGCGGTTTCTGAGGCGGCATGGAACTATCTCACCAAAGAGTAGAAGGCGTTCAGACTTACTTGCAGGGAGCAGCATATGCCTCATCTACCCACCAACCTCTGTGCGCCCGATCTGCCGCTGGTCCTCACGCCCCAGGCGATGGCGCAGATGAGCGAGCTTCAGGCCTCTGGGCAGTTGAGCCCGTATGCCACTCCCCACAACGCTTCCATTCGCCGTGATGAGGACCGCGACCATAGCAGCTCCCTGCGTCCTGCCTTTGTGCGCGATGCTGAGAAGATTATGCACATACCGGCATATAACCGCATGAGTGGCAAGACGCAAGTGTTCTCGTTTCGTGCCAACGACGACCTGTGCCGTCGCGGTCTGCATGTGCAACTGGTTGCGCGCATAGCGCGCGACCTTGGTCGTGCCCTCGGGCTCAACCTTGACCTTATCGAGGCCATAGCCTTGGGCCACGACATTGGCCACACGCCCTTTGGCCATGCGGGCGAGCGCTTTTTGAACGACGTCTTTCATGCGCGCACGGGTAGGTGGTTCTTTCACAACGTCCAAAGCGTGCGTGTGCTTGACGTGCTGTACGGGCGCAACCTTACGCTGCAGACCCTAGATGGCGTCATCTGCCACAACGGCGAGTTTGAGCAGCAGCGCTTTGAGACCAGCAACCTCTCCAGCTTTGAGGAGTTTGACACGGTGGTGCAGGGCTGCTGGGAGCGGGGAGACATTGCCATTGGGCACCTGCGCCCTATGACGCTGGAAGGCTGCGTGGTCAGGGTCTCCGACATCATTGCCTACGTGGGCAAAGACCGGCAGGACGCCATAGCGGCCGGTCTGTGTGACGATACGACCTTTGATGATGGTATTGGCGGCGCCTACAACTCTTGGGCACTTACGGCCTTTACCACTGACATCATCGAGCACAGCTTGGGCAAGGACCATCTGCAGATGAGCAAAGAGGGCTTTGCCGAGATGCGCCGGGCCAAGCGCGAGAACTACGAGAAGATCTATGGGGCCAGCGAGGTCAACGGCGAGTTTCCGCAGGATGTGGCCCATCTCTTTGAGCAGCTGTATGACCACGAGATGGAAGTGCTCAGGCGCAAGGACACCTCTGCCGCCATCTTCAAGCACCACATAGAGCCGCTTGAGCGCTATCTTGCCCACTACGGAAGCACATACCTCTGGCAGGACGACCTAGACCAGTGCGTGTGTGACTTTATCAGCGCCATGACCGACGATTATTTCATGGCCACCTGCGAGGAGCTGTTTCCCCAGGCACGAGAGCTGTTTCCAAGGCGCTCATACTTCGAGGGCGGCGTACGCGCATAACTCGTCGCAGCCCGCACCCGCCGGGGCATGTCTCCTCGGGACTCCGCTTCGGCTAAGCGCTCCGCTCTTACGGCGCGGCAGCTGCGGAACTCGATTTCGTACGAGCCCTTCGGGCCGTGACATGCCACTGGCATGTCACGCAAACAGTCCTCGCTCCCGCCGCGCCGACGGACGGAGCAGCCTCAGAAGGAGTCCGAGGAGACATGCCCCGGCAGGTGCGGGCTGCGACGAGTTATTCTACGGTGCGGGCGGCGTCTACAAAGGCCTCAAAGAGCTGGGTCATGCTCTCAAGCCGCTCGGGGTGCCACTGCACGCCAATAAAGAAGTGCTTCTCGCTAAACTCTATTGCCTCGGGCACGCCGTCGGGCGCCCAGGCAACAATGCGACTCTTATTTGCGGGCACGGCAATAGCCTGATGGTGCATCGAGTTGACCTCAAACTCAAGCCCTCCCAGAATCTGTGCCAGCCAGCTGGCGGCCTCAATGCGCACGCAGTGGCTGGGGGTGTTCATGGGCTCTTTCTGCTCATGCTTAACGGTGGTGCTGGGCTGGCGCGTCTCTATGTCGCGAAGCAGGGTGCCCCCAAACGAGACGTTCATGACCTGCATGCCACGACAGATTCCTAGACAGGGCTTGTTTTGGTTCCAGATTGCTCGGACCGCGGCCCACTCAAAGACATCGCGGTCGGCGCTCATCAACTTGATGCGAGCCACGCATCCTTCGTCGTAGTTGTTGCCGCCAAAGCCCTCTTCGCTCACATCGCCACCGCCGGTGAGCAAAAGGCCATCAACGTGTTCCATGATCTCGGGCGCTATTGCTGCCGACTCAAACCCAAAGGGCAGTGCCACGGGAATCCCGCCGGCCTTTTGGATGGCACGAAGGTAATGGGTGTTGACACACGACAGGTCCGGCTTGTCGTCAAGAGGCCAAGAACAAATTCCTATGAGTGGCCGACGTGCGGTCGTGCCGTCCATGCAAACCTCCCAGATAACAACCTTAACCGTTATTGGTCACAGGCATGCCAGAGCGGCGACCCTCGGGGCTTCGCTTCGGCTAAGCGCTCCGCCCTTACGGCGCGGCAGCTGCGGA
>JAFWLX010000330.1 GCA_017510875.1 Atopobiaceae bacterium
CGGCTGCCAGCTCATATGCCTTGCTGACGCAGGCGCTGTTTGCGTCGTACTTCACAATGGTGCTCGGGCAGAGGAAGGGACTGAAGGAATCCGGCAGCCACACGTCCGTGCCGACTGCGTTGAGCTCGACATAGTTGTTGCCGCTCGTGTTTTGCATGACCCTGAAGAGGTAGTAGCCATCGCCCATGTTGATGGGACAGGTTACAGGGGTTCCATCACCTGGGACGTCGTAGTTGTAACTCATCTCGCCACAGAGGACCTGGAATTTGATGTTCTGTGAGTTGATGACTGACACTGTTACGTAGCCGTCCGTCACCGTCGAGGTATCGATGGTCCCCCATTCGGTCGCATCTGCAGAGCTGATGGCAGCCGGAGCAAGCCTGACGCTTGAGGGCAAGGAATACGCCGGTCCGTCCGTCGTACCGGGGTCAGGACCGCTGAAGAGGCTGCCTATGGCCTCCGTCCCTTCCGAGAAGACCTGATTCACCTGAGATTCTGCGTCCTCGCATCCCGTAATCGCAAGCGAAAGGACCGCCACCGCGACAATTCGCATGAACCGCGTTATGTGGTCCCCCATCCTCACGTGCTGACAATCCCTTCGACGCGACTTACGGCGATTATGCGCTAGCTGCTCTATTGTACGTCACGATACGCGTGAAAGCTTTACGTAATAGGTCTGTACGCAGTGTAACCAATCAATGGATTCCCTTGCTATTACCTAGCTAATGGCTAGACTTCCTTTCAAGCGTTGGTCCATCAGTCCGCGTGAAAGGAAATCACCATGACGAACGCAGAAGATCTGTACCTGTACCGACGGGAAGGCACTTACATCCCGCGCGTTGCTGCCGTGCACGACCTGTGCGGATACGGCAAGTGCTCGCTCGGTGTTGCCATCCCTGTGCTCTCCGCAGCGGGATGCGACGTCTGCCCTGTCCCCACCTCGCTCTTCTCGGCACACACGCGCTTCCCTACCTGGTACATGCATGACACCACCGACATGCTCTCCGCTTATCTTGACGCCTGGGTTGAGGAAGGCATCGAGCTCGACGCGATCTATTCTGGCTTCCTCGGAGCCCCTGAGCAGGTCGGCGCCATCCAGCGCCTGTATCGTGAGCACCCCCGCGCCCTTCGCATCGTCGACCCCGTCATGGGCGACGGCGGCAAGAAGTATGCCACCTACACCGACGAGCTCTGCGCAGAGATGGCGCTGCTCGCCGACGGCGCTGACGTGCTGACTCCCAACCTGACCGAAGCCTCTATCATTACCGGCATCGCCTACCAAGGGCAAAACGTTGACGACGCGTACGTCCATGAGATGATGGATGCCCTGCTCGCAAAGGGTGCGAAAACGGTCGTGCTCAAGGGAATCGTCCGTGGAGACGGGCTCATCCGCAACTATGTTGCTGGCACCGACACTCCCCTTACGGAGGTTTCTGGCGAGCTTCTCCCCTATATGCTCCACGGTACTGGCGATCTCTACGCATCTGCGCTCCTTTCTGCCATCATGTGCGGCAAGTCGCTGCTTGAAGCCGTCGATTTTGCCTGCCAGCTTGTGGTTGACGCCATGCGCGTCACCCAAGACCAGCCGGACTACGAGGTGCGCGGCGTGAGCTTCGAGCCGACGCTTGGAAAGGTTGCCGCGCTTCTCAAATAGGAACGTTTGTTCTATTTTGAGTGACACTTGCATCTAGTTACTTGAAAGGGATACTCCCTCGTGAGTTTGGAGCTCACGAGGGAGTATCCCTTTCAAGTAGTGCTTCTTGTTGGAAGCGCCCCTAGGACTTAAAACCCGAGATTCTTCCACTGGGCAATGACGGACTCACGGTTAGAGAGGAATGGCTCTTCCTCCTCCATCACGATGCCGGTAACGTCTTCGATGACACCTGAGACCCTACCATATGAGTTGACTATAGTTCCGACCGCTTTGTTAAGGCTCGCACGAGCTTCGTCCGTCAGGACAAGGTAGTAGAATGCGGCACCGGCCGAGACAATGATGGTCAGGCCAATCATGTCGTTGCGGAGCCTCTTGAGCATCTGCATGTTAGTTCCCACCTTCCATGTCCAGCTTGCTGAGAGCCATTACGAGCCGAGCAAGTTCCTCTTCGTCTGCAAACTCGATCTCTATCCTATTCTTGTTCCGCACTCGCTTGACCTTGACGTTGGTGTCGAGCGCAATACGCAGTTGACGTGCAGCTCGTTTGAATGATTGCGGTGTTGGTACCCGTCGCGGTGTCGTCTCGTTATCCCTTGAGAAGAGCGGCGCCAGTGCCTCTGTTTGTCTGACGGTCAAGTTCTCGTTGATGACCTTCTCTGCGAGCTTGACTCTCCCCTCGCTCGTCGGTACTGCCAAAATGGCACGGGCATGGCCGGCAGTCAGGCGTCCTTCCACCATGTAGTCCTGGACCTCCTGAGGAAGATCCAACAGACGGATGGTGTTGGCAATCGCGGAGCGCGACTTCGAGAGAAGCTTTCCCAGTTCCTCCTGCGTCAATCCCTGTGCATCAATGAGGGTCTTGTAGCCTTGGGCTTCCTCGATGGGACTAAGATCAGCACGCTGCAGATTCTCAATGAGTACCAGCTGGAAGACCTCTTCATCACTGACATCTCGTACAACGACGGGAATCTCCTTGAGCCCTGCCATCTTGGCAGCCTGATAGCGGCGCTCCCCCGCCACAATTTCATAGATTGCGCCCTTCTTGCGCACCAAAATCGGTTGGAGTATGCCATTTTGCTTGATGGAATCCGCAAGTTCCGCCAAGGCAGCCTCATCGAAGCTCTTACGTGGTTGCCCCTTGTTTGGCCGAATCTTGTTGATGGGAAGCACTGAGTCGGGCATTGTCGAGATCATCTCGACCGTTGTCCCGCCCATAAGAGACTCTAGTCCCTTTCCCAGGCCACTTTTCC
>JAFWLX010000331.1 GCA_017510875.1 Atopobiaceae bacterium
AACGCTTAGCCGAAGCGGAGCCGGGAGGTACCCGTCCTGGCCCATCCGTGGCCTGAAGCGACCGGTCGTTTATAGCCTACGAAATGCCGGTATGACCAACAAGGAGGGCGGATTCGTTGGTAAGATGTTCCAATGGCAGTGATAAGAGCTGCGCTCTGTACGTTTGCTTAGATGACGGGTGAGGCTGTAACCAATCATGGCAAAGACACATAAGACAACTGCTGGCAAGTTGGAGTTTTTTGTGCGCTGCGCAAGCGGCTTTGAGCCCGTTTTGGCAGACGAGCTGCGTGCGCTGCATATGGAACGCGTGCGTCCCTTGCAAGGAGGCGTTGCCTTCTTTGGAGAGCTGGTTGATGGCTATCGCGCCTGCCTGTGGAGCAGGATTGCCACGCGCGTGCAGCTTGTGCTTGCACGTGTGGGGGCTGTTGATGCCAAAGCGCTGTATGCGGGAGTGCGTGGCATGGCATGGGAAGACCTTGTGCAGCCGCAGGCGACCATTGCCGTGGATGCCCATGGCACCAACAATGCCCTGCGCAACACTGCCTATATTGCGCTCAAGGTAAAAGATGCCCTGTGCGACAGGCTTAAGGAGGTACAAGGGGCACGTCCGAATGTGGATGCGCGCAATCCTGATTTTGCGGTAAACGTAGCCCTGCACCAACAGAAGGCCACGCTCTACCTGAATCTGTCAGGCGCATCTTTGCATCGTCGGGGATACAGAAAGGACGGTGTGCAGACCGAGGCGCCCTTGAAGGAGACCCTAGCTGCGGGAATGCTTCTAGCGGCGGGCTGGCCCAGTGTTGCACGCAAAGGTGGCGTGCTAGTTGATCCCATGTGCGGCTCGGGGACACTTGCCATTGAGGCAGCGCTTATAGCGGCGGATGTGGCGCCGGGACTCCAGCGTGACAGATGGGGCTTTGAGGGATGGCTTGGCCACGATGCGGACCTGTGGAGCTTTGTGCGCAAACAGGCTGAGGAGATGGGGCGCCGTGCCACGCCGCATGTGCATATTGTGGCTGGCGACCTTGACACACGCGCTATTGACATCGCGCGGGCAAATGCACGTCGGGCTCATGTGGAGTCGCTTATCGAGTTCTTTGAGGATGATGCCCGCAATGTGGGGCGCCATCTTCGCGGTGTCATCAAGGACAAAGACGTTGCGGGCCTCATGGTGGCAAATCCTCCTTACGGGCAGCGCCTGCTTACGAGCGACGATCTAGTCCACGTGCGCGAGGCTGTGTCTATGGCGGTCGATTCGCTGCCTTGTGGCTGGAACGTAGCGCTCATCTCTCCCGATGCTGGTATTGACTCGTCGTTGGGTCGTGTGCCCGAGCGGCTCATTGAGTGTCACAACGGTCCCATTGCGGTATGGATCCGCGTGTACGATACCAGCAGGGCTCGTCAGACGGCCGAGGTGGTGTCGCTTGCGGGCGTGCGGCACGAGGTGCCCATAGCCGATACCGGCAGCACACAATTTGTTGCTCGCCTGCGAAAAGTGGCGCGCGAACGCATGCGCTGGGCGCGCAGGGAGGACATCTCGTGCCTGCGTCTCTATGATGCTGACCTTCCCGAATACGCGCTCACGGTGGAGCTGTACCAAGAGGCGGATGCAAGCGGTGCGCGCTATGCACTGATAGAAGAGCACAGAAGGCCAAAGCCGTTGCCCGCCCTTAAGGCAGGGCGCAGGTTTGCTGACGCCACGGCACTGACGGCAGCGGTGCTTGACTTGTCTTTCGATAGCATTGTGGCTCGTCAATGGGTAAGCTCACGCGATGCTGGCGCGCGTCATGAAGGCCCACACGAGCCGCTGCCTTTGATGGTAGAGGAGCAGGGCCTGCACTTCGAGATTGACCTTTGGGGTAAGCCCGATACGGGGCTGCCCCTCGTTCTGCGCGGTGTTCGTCAGCTGGTAGGGGAGCTGTCGGCATCTCAGCCAAAGGATGCCTGCTTTGCCAACCTGTGCGCCGCAAGTGGTGCTGCCACCGCATATGCCGTGCGTGCGGGCATGACGCGCACGGTGAGCGTAGACAGCTTTGCCGACCGTGTGGAATGGGTGCGCCGCTCCCTGCGGTCAAACGAGCTTGGTGGGACTGCCCATCAATTTGTGCGCGAGGATATGCGTACATGGGTCGAGCAGGAGATTGCCGCACGGCACAAATACAGCCTTTTGCTCTTTGTGCCTCCCGCATGGATGGCCGCACGCAAGCAGGACAAGCATGACTGGGAGCTTCAGCGCGACCATGCAGGTTTCTTGCTGCAGATGGCAAGGATATGCGCCAAGGGTGGCACCATCGTCTTTGTTGCCGAGCAGCGCGGCTTTGGGCTGGACAAGCAACAGCTTGTCCAGCCGGGCTTTGCCGTGCGTGACGTAAGCTCGCAGACGCTCCCGCACGACTTTGAGCGCAGCGTGCAGGAGCATCACTGCTACCTCTTATCCAAGTGACATAAGGATTAGGGAGTCTTATCTGCGTGCTAAGGGCTCCCGCTTACGCCAAGCCCAAGCGGTCATGGAAGGCTGACCACAGCTTGGATGAGCCCTGCTCGCTGGGATGCACCTCGTCATCAAAGAAGTCGTCGGTGTATACCGAAAGCACGTCATAGAGAGACACATGCTCCCAGCCGTGTTCTGCGCAGAGCTCGGTAAGCACCTGGTCAATCTGATCCATGCCATAAAGGTTCTCGGCATCGGTACGCTCGTTGTTGGGAGGGGAGACCACCACCAGATGCGAGCAGCGCTCGCTTGCGGCTGTGAGGGCGGCCTCGGCGTAGTAACGGAAGTCCTCAATCGACTCCTTGGCTGCGTCATTTGTGCCAAGCATGACCACGATGACGTCGGCGCCATCGCCAAGCCAAGAGCTGGGCTCGTCGGCCAGATAGCTCATCCTAAAGCCGCTTACGCCGGCGTTCACAAACGAGCCAACGCCACGTCCGGCAGCATACTCACGAAAGAGATTGGTCCAACAGCGCACGTAGGTGGGTGTCTCGTAATAGGTGCCCTCGCCACCGTCGTAGACCACAACACCCGTGTCGCTCTCGTCGTCAAAGCCGTTGATAAGATAGCCCGCGGTGATAGAGTCGCCAACCACGCGAATC
Source organism: Atopobiaceae bacterium (assembly GCA_017510875.1). Taxonomy (GTDB): domain Bacteria; phylum Actinomycetota; class Coriobacteriia; order Coriobacteriales; family Atopobiaceae; genus UBA1367. The sequence goes on from JAFWLX010000331.1 coordinate 3,094, forward strand.
GAGCTTACTTGTCCTGCGCTCAACTGTCCGGCAAAAGTCGAGAGGTCGGCAGGCGGCTCTTCTACCGCTACGGGCTCGCTTACGACTTCGCCTATGTTCTGAGCGGGCTGGCTCTGGGTTACCGTTTGTTGATTTGTCCCCAAAACCGCAGGCACAATAACCTTTACGACCACAAGTCCAAGCGCCATGAGCACAAAGACGCCCACCAGTAGCCGTATGATGTTTGACGGTCCGCGCGTGCCCGCCGTTCGTGTGTGCTGTGACATGTTAAAACCCTCTCTCTTGGGAGTGTGAGCAAAGGCAGTTTGTCTAGGGTCATAGCGTAATGCCGACATTGCATGGTTCCTATAATCCCCACATTCCAATGCTGCGGCTGGTGGTTGTTGCGAAGGAGGAAATAGTGCTATAAAAGAACCAGATTGCGCAATGCTTGCAAGGCTTATAAGACATGCGGGTGGCCTGCCCGTTTGTACAAGGAGGATTCTGATGAAGATTAGCGGGAGGCACCTTCTGGTGCTTATTGCCATGTGCGGGCTTATCGCGTCGGGCATAGGACTTGTTACCAACGTCTCAGGCCTCTTCTTCACGCCCATCTGCGAGGAGTTTGGCATTCTCAAAGGTGAGGTAAGCCTCATGCTTACCATCTGCAACATCGCCTTGGCTATAGGTGGCCTGATTGTGCCCCGCGTGCTCAGCGAGAAGACCTTACGGCCGCTTCTGATTGTTGCCACGGTGGCACTGGCGACCTCTACGGCGGCGCTTGCCCTGTGTGGCTCCATCATGCCCATGTATGCGCTGTGTGTCATTCGTGGCTTGTCGGCAGGCCTCGTAACCTTTGTGTTTGTGACGACCGTGCTCAACAAGTGGTTTGTAGCAGGAATCGGCCTTGCCACAAGCATTGCCATGGGTTGCAGCGGCATTGCAGGTGCGGTGTTCTCGCCTGTGGTGAATGCGCTCATTGGCTCTGTTGGTTGGCGCATGGGTTTTGTGGTGCTCGGCGTGCTTACCGTTGTGCTTAACCTGCCGGCCATTCTGCTGCTTCCCTCGCTTGAGCCCGAGACTTCTGGGCTCAAGGCCCTGGGTGCAGACGAGCAGGTGGCGGCCCAGGACGCTCCTGCACAAGAGTCACGTGATCAGGCAATCCCCATCAATCCCACGGTCTTTGTGGCCATCATTGGCTTTGCCCTGTACACCTCTGCCATTACGGCGCTGCCGCAGCATTTCCCGGGCCTTGCGGAGACCTACGCGCTTGGCGCTGCTGTTGGCGCGAGCATGCTTTCGGTATGCATGGTTGCCAATACGGTGGGAAAGATTGGTCTGGGCGCCCTCATTGACCGTGTGGGCACGCGTATCTCGGTGATTCTTTACGCGGCACTCGTTGCAGCCGGCCTTGTCGTGCTGCTTGTAACGCGTACGTCTACGGCGCTTATCGTGGGTGCGGTATTGGTGGGCCTATCGTACGCTCTGGCAACGGTGGGCATCTCTATGATCACGCGCGATGCCTTTGGCCTGGCAAATTACGGAAAGACATATCCCACCATGAGCCTTTCGGGCAACATTGCCAACGCCGTGTTCTCGTCGGTAGTTGGCTTCATGTACGACTTTACCGGCGGCTATACCCTGACGCTTGTGGTGTTTATCGCCCTTGTGGTGTGCGTGTGTGCGATTGTGTTCTACGTCTACGCGCACCGTGACGAAGCCCAGCCAGCCTGATGGATGGTCTTAAGGTTGCATAACTGACGGCGGTGGATTGGGGTCCGTTTCCCAATCCACCGCCGTTTTACGTGCGGAGCCTTTGATGCCGGTCCTTTGGGCCAGCGCCGTGTGTCACTCTCCCTTGGCTGCTATCAAGCGCAGGGCAAAGATCATGAGCAGGGTGCCACATACCGACGAGGCGGCACCAATGGCTAGCACACCACGCACGGGGATAAGGGTGAACAGCCATCCGCCCAAAAAGCTTGCAAGCAGCCCGCCAATGGACGACGAGGCGGCAAACACGGCCTGGCCTTTGTTGCGGTCTTCCTCGGCTACATGCTCGTTGGCAAAGTACACGGTGGCAGGCACAAGCAGCGCGTAGCTTACCACCTGCAATGCCATGGCTCCATAGAACATGGGCACGTTGGCCGCCATGAACGTAACCACGTGCTTGATGGAATACATCACAGAGGCAAACACCAAGATCTTATTGACGCCAAGCCGTTGGAGTATGAACGAGAAGGCAAACATGGTGGGCAACTCGAGCATTGCCGCAATGAACAGCGCATTACCCTGGATGGTCTCGATGTTGGTATCCACAAACATGCCAATGACCTTGGCCATGTATGTGTTGATGATAAAGTGGCAGAAGTACATGAGCACCAGTGACACCACTACCAGTGACACGTCGCGATACTTGCTAAAGAACTGCGGAAGCGAGAGGCTCTTGGACGTCTGGTCTTTGTCGCCACCGGCTTCTTCTCCACGTTGAGACCTTACGTTGGGCATCAGATTGATGGCGGCTAACGTAAACAGTGCTGCAGCAATGATGTAGCCCGGCAGCGCATCTTTGCCAAAGGCCGACCACAGGCGCCCCACGATGTTAGAGCCTACCGCGTAAGCCGCCGAGCCAAGGCCGCGGCACAGTCCGTAGTTGATGACACCGCCTTCCTTCTCATAGATGAAGGCCATGCCGTTGAGAAGAGGCATGCCAATGGAGGCGCTCATAAAGCAGATGATGACCACAGGAATGATGATAGGTGAGCCATTGGGCATCAGCGTGAGAACGCAAGCCATGGCAATGGTTACGATCATCGATGCCGAGATGAAGAGCTTTTGGGTGATCTTCTCGGATGAGTCGACAAGGGAGCCGGCCGTGGGGCCAGCAAAGACACCAAGCAGGCTCACCGTGGTGATGACCATGCCAGCTGTTCCGTCGTCAAAGCCGCTCTGCGAGAGAAAATTGTACGCATAGCCAAGTGTGCCGCATATAAGCAGCAGATAGGCAATGTTTACCAGTGCATACTTAAGGTTAAGGTGACTGAGCTCCATGGCAAGCCTCCTGACGAGAAAAAGTGTTGACTCAAGTATGCCATCTCATCCGTCGACAAGGAGAATACCTGCGGTTATCGATGCGCGTTGAGCTGGTAAACGGGGCCGTCCGCTCCTGCAGCGCGCAATGGGGGCTTTTTCAATTGGGCAGGCGCCACATCCTTAACAGGCAATGGCCATCTGGGCTAGCCTTGCAGCGGTATGTGCATAACGGAGGTCTGGCCGGCAGGCGGCTCTCCCACCAGATCGTCGTAGGGGATGACGGCACCTTCTCCATAGAGCTCGATGGCCTCTTGTTCGGGTGTGGGCTCAAGCGAACGCTCCCAGTTTTTGATCAACAGGTCGCGCGGCACCAAGCGTATCTCCCATAGCTGTGCCAGGGCTTCAAGCATGCGCCGCTCGGCGGTGTCTTCAAGGGTGCGCGAGGCAATGGATACAAGCTCGTGGGCAATCTGGGCAGCGGGCTTGCCATAGATGCGCGCCTGCCATCCCTGCTCGCGTAGGCTGTGCCATGCCTGCGACACCATGGAGTCATTAATGCCCTCAACTCCCATAAGCTTTAGGGCAGCGGCCCGAGCGCTATCGTTTCCCGTAATGCCTTTTATGAGCGCAAGGTAGCCGGCTACCAGTCGAATGGAGAGAGAGTCAGCCATACAAAGGGTAAGGTGCCCGTCCCAACGCACGTCTGGATAGACTGCGCTCAGCAGTCGTGCGATTTCGTCGCCGCTTAGGTCTCGCTCTTCCATTACACGCTCGAAGGTATCAGAGCCACATGAGAAGGTGACGCCACTATCGCTGGTAAAGACTATGGGGCGCACGCCCTCAATCCATCGTTCGTAGGCCTGGTAGCCAAAATGCGGGCCAAAGGTGCCTGCCACCAATCCGCATCTGTTGGCATCAAGTTGATCCCACACCAGCGACCTCACCATGTGCGGAGACTCGTAGGGGTCTGCCCCCCGCAGACTCAGACTGTTGTCGGTGAGGAAGGAGAGAAGCGGGGCAAGCGCGGAAAAGAGACGATACAGCTGTGTCGATTGCTGCTCGTCTTGGTCCATGGGCAGCATGACATGAGTGGCGGCTGTGCAACGAAGCGCATCGCGAGTAAAGCGACCGGTGCGTGAGAGGTAGGCGCCAAGAAGCGCAAAGGAGCGCAGCGGTACCGGCACGATATCTGATGGCGAGACGATGTAGGGATTGTATCCTTGGGCCGTGAGCTCGTAGTCAAGCTTGAGCTCGACGCAGGCCAGATGCATGTGGCGGTCAAAGACATGCACGGCATTGATAAGATGGGCAATTGAGGACGATGGGCCTACCGTAAGCCCAAGCTGGCCACCCATGCCTACTTTTGCCTCTAGCTCTATGGGCTCGTCAATGCCCTCAATCAAAAGCGTTC
>JAFWLX010000332.1 GCA_017510875.1 Atopobiaceae bacterium
AGACGCCCATGCCCTCGCCGACCTCCCACTCGGCTATCTTGCCCGAGGTGTCGAGCGCGGTGTCGCCAGACAGGCGCACGACCTCCGTCACGGTCGCCTCAAGCTTGTTCTGGGCCTTTTCGGTGACAGCCGCGGTGCCACCTACGATGACGACCCTCTCGAAGGCGCCGTCCTCGATGGCACTTAGCGCTGCGTCACCGATGTTGCCCTTGGCGTCGGTCAGGAAGATGGGTGCCTTGCCCCACCAGGCGTAGGGCGCGACAGACAGGGCGTCCCAGTAGCCGGACGAGGTGGCAACGATGGCCGTCTTGGACCAGCCGGATCCAGCCTTGTAGATCTCAACCGCGGTGGCGACGGCGTTGTCGCCAAAGATGCGCTCGGTCTTGACCCCCAGAGCCCCGATTTCGCCCATGACCTTGTCGGACACGGCGGCCGTGCCGCCCGTGATTAGGACACGCTCGGGCTTAAGGCGCTGTATCTCTGTCTTGGTCTGAGCAGAGAGGCTCTTCTTGTTGGTGATGAGCACCGGTGCGTCCAGCGTGCCAGCCAGACCCGCTGCCGCCAGGGCGTCCCAATAGCCGTCGTTTGTGGCCACGATTACCGTGCCGCCGCGGCCCTCGGGGAAGGTGGCGCCCCCGTCGGCCTCAACGACAGCCTTGCCGGTGTCGAGTGCGGTGTCGCCGGCGTAACGATCCCACGGACCGAGGATGATAACCTCAACCGTGCCCTTGTAGGGCAGCTTGTCTACCGCAGAGCCGGCATAGCTCTTGGCCTTCTGGGCCGAGTCGGTCATGGTGACCTCTACTTTGTGCGTACCGGGCTCGAGCTTTGTATCCTGTGCGTAGTACAGCTTGAACTTGCTGGCGTACTTGACAACTTGGTCGTCAGCACCCTTTGTACCGTCACCTGCCTCCTCAAGGTTGACGGGCTCGATCTTAGAGGGCGTCTTGCCGGCCACGGTAAAGAGGTCAGCCGTAACGGTGCCCGGTTCCATGTACTTGGAGAACTCAACCACAACGCCCTGACTGTCGCCTTCGATGGCGGCCACCGTGGGCTTGGCCGTGCTCTTAAGCGGCAGGTTCACGTCAAGCTGAATGGGGAGCACCGGCATCCAGTACTCGGCGGCCTCATCTATACCGTCACCATCAAGGTCTCGCGTGGCATCGATACCGTAGTTGGCACCCACATTTACGTCGCCGGTGCTAAAGCTGCTGTAGCCCTCCTTGCTGGCACGTACCTGCCACCAGCCCTCGGGGACATACCACTCGTAGTGACCGTCGGCACCGGTTGTCTGCGGGTTGGGTTCGACACCAAACTTGCTGGAATCGACGAACACCGCCGAGTTGCTCGTAACATTGTAGGTGTATAGCTGCACCGTTGCGCCCTCAACCGGGTTAGAGAGCACGGCCTCGTACACAATGCCCGAGGGGTCCCACTTTATCTTTGCGCCCTTGCCGGATTGTCGCTTGGCGTTGGTCTTGCTTGCGTGCTTGCCTCTTGTTTTGGTTTTGGTCTTGGTCTTGCTCTTGGGCTTAGGTTTGGGCGTTGTCTTGGGTTTGCTCTTGGGCTTAGGTTTCTCGGGAGGTAGCTTGGGCAGCGGAGGCGCATTCTCTCCATAATGATCCTTTTTTGCCTCTTCCTGCTCCTTTCTTAGCTTTTCTATCATTCTCCGGAATGCAGGACTATAGTTTTTAGATCCCTTGTTAGTAGGCTTTACGGACTTTTCCAAGGCCTGAAGGGCAAGCTTGACACCGTCATACTTTCCTGGCACCGATGTTGTCGCAGCTATCTCGGCTGACTTCTTGAACATCTCTGTGCCCCATGCAGACTTTAACTCCTTGAGAGTATTTGGCTTACCTTCCGACTCGCGCTTGTCATACCAGTTGTACAGACTCTTGTCTGTACCTGCTTCAGTCGTACCACCTGTCGCATCAACATATGCCTTGAGATAGTTAATCTCTTCATCAGACATACCTTCAAGCTCGGTGGAACAGCCGAAGAGCTCCCAGATCTTTTGCTTCACAGTCTTGCTCTTGGCAATATCGCCAACCGGACCCTGCGCCTCAAGCTCGACTTGGGCCTCAGACTCGGATGCCTGAACCTCGAGCTCCGTCTGGTTTCCAAGCTCTTCTGCTTTAACCGCAGTCTCGGACTCCCCCTCAAGCTCTTCCGCTTGTGCTACAAGCTCCTCCACCAGAGTCTCAAGCACTACCTGATTGTCAGACTCTTCTGCCTGCGGCGAAACACCGAGACAATCATCGATCTCCTCGGCATCCATTCCCAAGGAGGATGCCGCGTCTCTAAATCCCGCCGTTGTCGAGTTGAGTATGTACTGCCACATGACGCTCATATCAAAGTACCCCATGGCATCGGGCAGCTGGCTTCCGTCGATGGTAAAGGTCATGGTCGTGCGTTTACCAGTGGTCTCATCCCAGTCAATGCGCGTGCATGAGTGGCGATCGGCAATAATCCTGGTGTACAACGACCGACCCGTAGTACCAATGCTGTACTGGTACATCATGTCAACGGAAGTGCCGTTGCCACCCTCCGTGGTCTCAACAAAGTACACGTTGGTGGGATCATTGTCATAGCCCATGCATACGGCTACCACATCGCGACCCTCATACTTGACAGAAGGCACCTTCTCGCCATCAATCTGCTTGACGTAATCGTCGTTGGCCTTTTGTGCCTTGCTGATGGCACTCTTGGCCTCAGAAGATGAAGCGGCGGTAATTGTATTGGTGTGGTGAACCTTGAGCCAGCCATCTTCGCCACCCAAGTTGACAGCAAGCCACTCGTCCACCTCACCGTCAGGCTTGGCCATATACTGCTTGGCTGCAGATGCCGAATCGACAAGAGTCATGGTGTCGCCGTTATCGGAAGCATTCACGATCTTGAGATGGTCACTCGTATTGATTGCCGTCAGGGCTCCACTGAGGCCCTCCTGGGTCACACCCACACTCTTGAAGCCTAGGAAGGTGTCAGGAGGATCGATAGTCTGCGGCTCGGTAAGCACATCGTCAAAGGTGACGTACACTTCTTCTGGCGCGTAGGACAGAATGACCGGGTCGGTCACAAAGGCGGTACCGCGGTCTAGGGCGTCTACGATTATGTCGCCGGCGGCATTGCGCTGCACGCAGCCCGCAAACGATGCCATGGCTTGCAGACCGCTCCTCAGGTCTATCGTGTACTGCACGTCGGGAATCTTTAAGGCAATGTCTGAAGCGCTCATTCTGGTGTCAAGTTCAAGATCCTCGTCAGAGCGCACCACGTTAATCTTCACGTCTGTAGCGCACTGGGGGTTAACGATCTCGGCCATGAAGACGTAGTGCATCTGGTTGGAGGCATCCTCGTAGCCAGGGCGATAGATACCCAGGTACTTGGACGAGAGCTCACCGCGGTCGTAAAGCTTGACCGCATGGTAGGGGCCGTTCACGCTGTCCTGATAGAACATGGTAATGCGCTCCACCGCTGGCTCGGTGGTGGAGTAGGTCACATCCTGCGCCTCGGAGGTAGCCGTATGATCGGTGCCGCCCTGCGTCCAGGTGGCAGTGGCCGTCACGGCAAACTCGTCGCCATCCTCAATGTCATCGGGCAGTGTGATCTCGGAGGTAAAGAAGCCGTACTCATCGGCCCATGTCTGTGCCACAAGCATGCCATCAACGCAGATGTCAACGGCCGAGTTGAGACGCGCCATGCCGTGGACCGAGAAGGTCTTCCATGCCACCGAAATGGGCGCGGTTACCGACACATCCTCGGGAATCTCGTCGTAGTAGCCAATAAGCGAGCGCTCGCCGTCGCTTACGAGCCAGGCCCAAACTTCGGTCTTGTCGGTGTTGGTGCGCGGAATGATCAACGTCATATCCATGGGGAACTCGCCGCAAGCCTCATTTTGCTTGCGAGCTTCGTCAAGACGAACCCTTAGGGTGCCGTTTGTCATGTTCTGCGTTCCGTCAAACAGGTTGTTCCAGCGGTTTATGGCAATGGCCTTGCCATTGATGGAGAGGGCTTGCGGGTTGGTATAGCCAGTTTCGCCTATATTCGATGGCTGGTTGGTATAGATCTCGATATGGGCGTTGTCCTTTATCAGCTGCTGGGCAATCACCTCGGCGTGCAGGCGAATGGTCAGGTTGTCGCCATAGCTGCCCTCTGCTGTCACCATGCTCTCGGCGGCATCTACAAGGCCACGGCTGGTGCCCACAGGCAGCACGAAGTCTTCTTTTAAGGCGCCCATCTCGTTGTTGTTGATGGTGATATCGATGCTCTTTATCACACGCTCGTCGTTGCCCACAAGGGCCACCAGACCTGCTGCCGTTTGCGTCTCATTGTATTTGTTGGATTCGATTGCCTTGCCATCAACGGCATAGAGCTTGTAGTCGCCCTGGGGCAAGAACGGCGTACGGTATGTATGCTCACCATTGCTGTACCACCAGCCGCTAGCCACTCGATTGCCGTCAGAATTGTAGAGGTACAGGTCAACGTAGTTGTCGCTGCGCTTGACAAAGTTAATGTTGCAGGCGCCACGAGAATCAATCTCGACAGGGTCTATGGTTGCCGACGCCAGATAGTCACCGTTGTCCTCCAGGGTTGCAGTGAAGGTCTCGCTGGCCGCATAGGCGTTCTCTGCGGAGCAGAAGGGATTGTAGGTTCCGCTGTAGTCGTTGACGGTCACGGTAATGTTGTACTTGGTGCCCGGCACCAGGTTGGCCTCGTCATCAAGGATGCGCAGACGGCTGTCGTCGGCAACGTAGAACTTGACCGTCTTTTGTGCGTCGCCCTCGCCCTTGGTGACCTTGACCTTGGTGCCCCCATAGTTGAGCGCTATGGGCTCGACGCGCGCACTGCGCTCATCGTCGCTCTTTAAGTTGACGTCATCAGCCTTGACCAGATTGAGGTCCTCGAAGGTTACGATACCGCGCGCGTGCGGAGCCGTAAGGGTTATCTTGTTGTCGGTTATGTCCTTGACGGTGTAGCTTACGCTGCGGCACATGGACTCGTCCACGGGGGTGTAGGTAAGCACCGTACCTGGGGTGATGTTGTCGAGCGTGATGGGATTCTGGTACACCCACTCGCTATCTGTAGTGAACTCGTTGTCGTTGCAGGGCCTGGCTATCTGTATCACACCTAGGCGCCAAGCACTGTTGTAATCCCAGCCCGAGGCAAAGGCGAGCGTAGCTTCTACGGAGAAGTGCGGCTTGCGCGGCACCTTAACGGTTGCGACCTTGCCGTTTACCTCAACTAGCGGCGAAGCATCCCAAGTAGCGGAGTAGGAACCATCGGGAATCGCCTTAACATACAGCGGGTCACTGGTCTTCTCGAGCACCACGGTATTACCGGTGCCCACCAGCACGTCCTTGCCACCGGTGCGACGGTACCACTCCACGCTGTACCAGGAGCAAAGGTCGCTTTCGTAGCCGCCATACTCGTCCTCAAAGAGCACGGTAGCGTTGTGGTAGGCAATCTTCTCGGCACTAAAGGTGGCGTCAATCTCGGTGGTCTTTCCGCGCGTTACCGAGAACCGGTACTGCTTGGGGTTGGTGCCCGAAACCAGCTTGCCCGTCTCGGACGAGCCCATGACGTCTACCCAGCTGTCAGCCTGGCCGACCGATGCCTCGATGGTAAAGACGTATCCGCCCTCGACAAGCGAGAACTCGCAGCCGTCTCTGATATCAATATACTCGGTCTGGGTGTTTTCCGAAGTGGAATCCTGGCCGTCGGGCCACACGCGCACGCGTGCGCTTGTCACAGGCTCGTCAGACTTAAGGCTCAGCTTGGGGAAGGTTGCCAGCCCGCCAAAGGGAATGTTGGGGTTGTCCACCGTGGCGGTCACAATAAAGGGCTCCTGGCCGCCATCGGGCGTGGAGCGGTACACGGGCTTGTCGTTGTTGTTGCGCAGCTCGAGCCTGACCTCAATGCCCGTGACTTCCGTGGCGTCTGCATCTACGATGCCATAGCCATGGACCTGCTGATCAGAAGTGATGGTAAGCTGGCGCTGGACATCTTTTATCGGACCCTTGTCGTTGCTCTGGTGAATGACAACGTACGCCTTGGTCTTCTGAAGGTTGTATTCGGGATCGGTAAGGTCGACCAGCACGGGGGCTGTTATCTCAACCTGGTGCTGGGTGCCATCGGACCAGATGGGATCTTGGTCGTAATCAATCTCGCCCAGGGCGACCTCATCGAGCACCCTAATGCTGAGCAATCGGCTGGACGAGCGTGGCTCGCCGTCCTCAAGGACCTCGGTAAGGGTGGCCGTAAAGGGATAGGTGCCAGGAGTTGCAGGCATGCCGTTGATCTTGCCTGTGTTTCCGTCAAGCTCCAAGCCCTCGGGCAGCTCACCCTCGGTGATCGACCAGCTCATGGTTCCCGGCTTGCTGCTGTCAGGCGAGCCAGTCTTACCTTCAAGCGTGGCCGTATAGGTATTGTTGACCATGGTGGAAGGCAGTGAGGTTGTGGTGATGGTGGGCGCCTTGGCGTCACTTGGCTGAGTGGCCTCAACCGTTATGGGGTTGTAGACGTAGATGTAGTCCTCACCGCTAATCGTGAAGCGGGCTACGGGGAAGTACAAGCCACTCGTAAGCTGGTTGTCATAGTTATCGGGACGTCCAGAACCGCCATTTTGATAAGCAGTGTTAAAGTTGACTTTCTCGATCTTGACCGTGCCGTGCTTGTCGGGAGGGGTAGTGCGGTAGCTGGTATGTACACCGTGCTCCATGTAATAGCTGGGATAGATGGTGGTCTCGGCACCAAGGCCAATGCCATACATAAAATCATCCCAGGTAGTCTGCGAGGGCCAGCTGCTAAAATCGCCCGTTGCCATCTGCTGTGCAATGGTTGCCGCCGGATCATCGGTATCCAAGAAGTCACCAGCATTGAGAAGGGTAATGGAAACGATATTTGGCCCCGTATAGATGCCTTCTTCACCGCCTTTTAGATACGTTGCCGCATCAAAGGCAAAATCAAACTCCACATCCTTTGCGGAGTCAATGGTGGTCAGACGGTCGCCCGTCTCGGCATCTTTGACTACAAAGTCGTCGGCGTGTGTCGAGCCATAGTAACTATTAAAGAGAACGGGCACTATGCCAGTGTAGCCAAGTTTATAGACGCTCTCGGTGGTATATGCAGTGCCGTTGACATCGAAGGTCATGGTGTACATGCCCTCTGGCAGTGACCAGTAGAAGCCGTTCTCCTCGTAGGCAAGGCCATTGAGCACGGTATGGTCCTTGGGGTCGGTCACTACGGCGTATGAACCCTCGTGGCTTTCGCGCGTGCCATCCTCAACGGGGTTAAAGGTAACCGTGGCGCTGCTGTTGGTCCAACCTGCTGGACCACCTACAATGGTGTAACGCGCGTTGGCATCGAGAATCGAATTACCCGTGATGCCAATGTCGTCCATGAGGCCAATCTCGCCGGGATCCAGATATTGGGCGGTGAGCTCGGCTCCTTCTTCCTGCGTGACAGCCGTTACCCCATCCGAGGAATCCACCCCAGCGGAGTCGGCAGGCTGCCCGTCTTTGTCTATGTCTGCGGAGGACTCCTCCTGGACGGACCCCACGGCGGCGTCGGACTCTTGTTTCCCGCCCACACCCTCGTCGGAGTTTTGCTCATCAACTACTTCGAGCACATCCTCTTGGTCGGAGGGCAGCACCTCGGCCATAGCCGGTGCAGGCACCAGCTCTAACACAAGAGCCGCGGACAAGAGTAACGCAAGGGGTTTTTGGAACGTTTTGCATCTCATGGACAACCCTTTTCCTCTCGGTCGACAGCAAGCCACGCTCTACCATAGGACAACATGCCTTGCGAGTCAGGTATAGTTTTGGGTTAGGTGGCCATTTAACTGCCCAAACGTTATCTTTCACTTTAGGGGACGGCAGAGCGGCGGGCGGATCCGCAGACCGCCCAGCTCCTAGCGGACGCCTCCCAGCATCGCTCCCCGGACATGATGAGACCGCCCGCTATTTTTGGATACTCAACGCCGTAGGGCAAAGTCCACGCAATACCGGCGCTCGCACCGCTGACCGTACCGTCGTTGATTCTGAGTCCCCGGCCCTCAAACTTGATGCCGATGCCGTTGGACTCGATGGTGCCGCTCTCAAGAGTCACGTGACCCTGGTCAAGTCATTGGCCACTCTGCCCCTCCATGCATACACCCGCTTTGGGCCAGCCGTCCTTAAGCCACACCTGCAATGTAGTACCATGGGTTTTCGCACAGGGAGGTGGGTACTATGCATAACTGGAGAGACAACGCGTGTCTGCGCGTAGCGCTGCTCACGCTTTCCTGTTTTCTGCTTACCTCCACGGGGTGGATTATGTGGCTGTACCATCTTACCGGCCTCACACCCGCCATTCCCACAGATGTGCTCACGCTTGTAGTGGGTTATCTTACACAGGCGCTGGGCATCGGTCTGTTCGCGCTACTCGAGCAGCGGCAGCAAGAGAAACAGCTGCGCCTGAACGTCGTCATCGCCCTTGTTTCGTACGTTGTCTGCCTGGCACTGTCTGTACTAACGCCTGATCTGGCAGTAACCCTCGCTTTTGGGTACCTCTCCAACATGCTCTGCGGCTACATGCAGGGCTATTATCTTTTGTGTCTGGCAACCCACGTTGACGCAAGGCATCGAGGCACCGTCTTTGGTGGCGCCTATGCCGCTTCCACGCTTTTGACCTGGTTGATTGCCCTGCCCGGCGGCGGCATGCTTACTCGAGGGCTTGGCAGCCTTATGGTCTGCTGCGCCCTTACCGCCTGCACAATTGCGTTCGTGTACCCCCCCCTACCGACTCCACCTTTAGAAGATGAGCCTTCTGCGCGCCCACCGGCTGATGACGCGAGTCTCATTCCTCTTGCCTGCGCTGTGGTGCTCCTGACAAGCGCCACAAAGAGTGCCGGATTCGGTTTTCCGATAAGCGATCTTGAGGAAGGAGTGAGCCTCGAGCTCACGCGCTTGCTTTACGGTGTGGGACTGCTTGTAGCTGGACTGGCAAGCGATCGCGATCGGCGTTTTGGCATCGTGTGCTGCGCGGCCTCGCTCGTTACGCCCTTCGTCATGCTTTTGCTCACTAACGCGGGCACGGCTGCCACCCTTCTTTGGGCCTTGGGGTATCTGTTCTATGGCTTCTTCTCAGTATTTCGCGTGTTATTGTTTTCCGATCTTGCCTCCGAGCACAACCTTACCCGGCTATCCGGCATGGGCCTATTGCTGGGGCGCGTGGGTGACGCATTGGGATCGGGTTTGTATGTTGCACTTGGTGCCAACCAAATGGCGCTGGTTACCACTACATCCGTGCTCTTTGCCTGTGCCATGGTCTTGCTCTTTGCGCTGTATCAGCGGCAATACCTCGTCTTAATTGACCGACCGCTCTCTGAGCAAGAGATCTTTGAGCGTTTTTGTGCACGTCACGACCTTTCTTCGCGCGAGCGAGAGGTGCTGCGGCTTTTGTTGGCCGAGCGCTCGAACTCAGAAATCGCGGCAGAGCTGTTTGTCTCTGAGGCAACAGTGAAGTATCACGTGCGCAACTTACTGCGCAAAACCGGATGCCATTCTCGGGTGGAAATCATGGCAGTGTACGCAACAGGCGAATGAGAGTACGAAAGGGATACCCCATCGCACCCTCCCACTTTGCCAGATGCGGCTTTTTTTCGAGCGTCGGCCAAATTATTAAATATATATATCTCCTGCTCAAGAACACCATATGCTATGCTGGCCCAGGTATTCGCTCCAGTCAACTAGGCCTAAAACACCAACCGATACCGCCAGCAAACTAGGTGGAGAAGATACTACGCACCCTCACCTCGTAGCCGTGCCGTCATCGATAGGCTGTCACCAGGCTTATGTTGCAGACCCTGGGAGACACTCATGAGCAACGCGTCCGGCCCCGAAAGATCGTCCAACACCAGAAGATCCGCCCAAAGAAGGCCTGCTAGAAGGGCTTCTGAAACGAAGAAGTCACTGTCCTTTACGACCATACTCCTGCTTATTGCCGCAATTGTAGTGGGAATAATTGCCATTACGCAGGTTGTGTCATGCGCACGATCAAAAGGCGCAAAAGATAATGCTCAGACCAGCCTCACGGCATCAGACACCCAGGCGCAGAAGAATGACAGTACCTCGCAGCAGAAAGACGGCAAGGACACGTCAGCAGACGCGCAGAAGACAAAGGACGGCGAAAAGGACAAGAACGCCGGAGACGCCTCGTCTGATAAGACAAACGCCAATGTCAAGGACGCACAGAAGAACGATGCGACAAAGACGGGCGAGCAATCTGGCAGCTCGGGAGCGGCTTCTGGCGGGACAGACGGTAATGGCAGCTCTGGTGCCGCGGGCGGCAACGGCTCTTCGGGCGGCGGGTCTGGCTCTGGCGAAGGCGGAGAAGGGGGCGGCAGTGGCAGCGGCTCCGGTGGCTCGCAAGCATCTGGACTTACTGCAGCACAGCAGAAGGTCATTGAGGCCGCCCAGAACACGCCCGCAACCCCCAGAGACTACGGTGCCTTATGGGTGGAGAACGTCTTTGAGAACGCAGGCCTTGGAGACTATTCCGGTAACTCTTGCGATCTGTATAACTGGTATTGCTCAAGCTCAGACCGCTCGGAGCTCAAGGAGGGCATGATTGTTGGCGTGGGTTCCCACGACCACGACACCGCAGGGATCGCTTACGGACA
>JAFWLX010000333.1 GCA_017510875.1 Atopobiaceae bacterium
AAGTGGGCTTCATGGTGGTTGACATGTCCGATGGCGGCGAGTCTCGCATACCGGGCGCTAAGATTGAGGTGCGTTCGCGCTATAACTCTGAAGTAGTTACGGGTACCGCTGACGATCACGGCGTGCTCGTGCTCGACATAGCCAAGCTCTCCGTGAACGACGAGAAGAAGGATCCCTACACCCTAGACTCCTATGCCTTCAACGGCGGCATGACCATTACGTGCGAGGGCTATCGTGACTTCAAGGTGTCAAAGATGCGCATCACCGGTGGGGGAGGCTTGATGGTGCCAGGCCGCAGCCTTACCGACACCAAGCCCTATCCCGAGCTGGTGAGCTTTGACGAGTGGGATGTTCTCTACAGCATCGAGTCGTACGAAACCTACGATGAGTCAAGCCACTCTACCGTTGACGAGTTTCTGACCTTTAACGCATCACCCAAAAACGATGCCAAACACAGTATCGTGGTGACGCTCAAAAACCTTAGAGGGCAAAAATCCATCGTGCGCCTCGTGCAGCGCTCCGACGGCAAGGAGCTGCGCTCTCAAACCGTCGCGCAGCAGGGCGGCACTGCTACAGCCACGTTCACAGGCACCTTTCTTAAGATTGGTTCGGCCGACGCGCTTCCGCTGCTCACAGACTTTGACATCCGCTTTGAAGACGATGGCGTTACCTACTCGTTTCCCATCAAGCTCAGAGCAAAGAAGACCATCTTCGATGAGCCAAAGACCGTAACCAGAAAAGAAGCCAAGCCGTTTGTCAATATAAAGAACAGTACGGGTGGTGGCAGCGCGGTGGCGGTCTCTCTGCCTGCTTCGTTTCCCTTGGGTTCGGGTGACCTTTTTAACATGTGGCTTCCCGAGTTTCCCGTTAATCTGTACGTTGACCCTACGGGTTACTATCAACTCACCCTCAAGAGCCCCGCTTGGGGTTACAAGAACGACTACGGTAAGGAGGACGAGAAGGGCTGGCAAACATTCTCGCGCAAAACCGTGGCCGATCAGATAGAACGCAAGACGAAGGGCTGGGATAAGGCGCTCGACAGGATCGCCAGCGTCGTCAATGAAGGCACCGGTGTTGTAAGACAGGTCGAATACAGTCGGACCTTCACCTTTAACGGCTTCTTCCAGTTTATAGCCGTGGCGCAATGGAACGAGAAGGCCATGACCTTCCAGGGTGATGCGGCCGGCCAGTTTGTGCTGGCCTTGATGCTTGAGATCACCGAGCAGTTCATGGCAGGCCCCATTCCCCTCTTCATCCAGTTTTCTTTAAGGGGAAGTCTCACGGTGTCTTTGGGACCAGGCTTTTTTGTGACTCCCGGCCCAAATGACAAGGACTGGACTGACGTAGTTGCCAACTTCTCCCGCTATGAATGGGACTACACCAACGCGGGTCTCACCTTCACGGTCATCATCTCGCCCTCGCTTTCGGTGGGCGTAGGCATAGCGGGCGTGGCATCCATCGCGCTGCGCGGCAACTTCACCCTCACGATCTTTGTGGGCGTCACCGCACGGGAGAGCAGCGACAAGCCGCTTCCGCACTTGATTGTGGGCTATAACTACCGGGCTGACATCGTCATCCAGTTCTTGCTGTGGACCTACACCGGCAATATTTTCTCGGGTGGCGACAGCAACTGGTACAACAACTGGAAGGAAGACAAGCTTGGCTCTCCAGCAGAGACGATGGCCTTCGATCCCCTGCAAGCCACCACGCTTGACCAGATGATTGACCGCGTCAAACCCGTAAGCGACGAGATGCTGCTGGCATCGCTTGAGTTTGACGGGAGTACGCCTGTCACTGCGCAGGATGAGGGTCCTAAGCTCTACTCCGACGTTACCTATGAGGACTGCGTCATGGACGACGGGACCGTGCTTGTCTGTGCCGTCCATACGCTTAAGGTCGCAGGGCAGGAGGAAGTGCAGACAGAGGACCCGGCGTCCCTGGGCACGCAGGACGAGGGCGTAGTGGCAGCAGCGCCGACGGACGTTTTGAGCCAAGAGGCGGATGCACTCACCATAGAGGAGGATGACGCGCTGGCCGAGCAGGCCATCGCCGAGCAAGCCATTGTCGAGCAGTCCGAGGACGTAGACGTGAACGTGGCCCTCGAAGGGCCGGGAGAAGACGTCCCTACACAAGCAGACGACAACCAGCTTGTTGCAGATGCGCCTGACTCCGACGAGTCTGGAGATGGCGAGGCGGCCGATACTGCCAATGAGGCCACTGAGTCTTCCAGCAGCGAGGAGCAGCTTGCGGCAAGCCCCTTTGCCTATCCCATTCCCGGCGACTACACGCCCGTCTACAGCGAGCCAGATGCGAACGACGCCTTGCTCACGGCCATGGCGGACAAGGTGCCCGGCATTGCGGGCATCGGCGACATTGGCGGCGTTCGTCCCGAGATAGATACCCCCATTGCCGAAAACGTGTTTGGCGACCCACGCATCCAGCTCATCAGCGTCGGCGGTACCGACTACAGCCTGCGTATCGGCAGTGTCACCGTTAACGGCAAGCCACGCACGCGCATCATCTGTACCGTGCAGGGCGGCCACCGTGCGGCCGATATTGGCAGGCGACAAGTGCTGGACTTTGGCATAAACCCAGCCATAGAGGGCTTCGACCGCGGTGATTTGTGCGACCTCGAGTTTGGCGCAGTTGCCGAGATATACGAAGCGGGGGGCGGTATGGTTTCCTCCAAGGAGTACCGCATGCACGTCTCTGTTATTTCGACCAAGCGCAATACCACCGACCTTGGTCAGTCGGTCACCGACATGGTGTTTAGCCATGTGATATTCCACCACAATTGGGACAGGGGCTTTGACTACGTCATGTGGTCAACGAGCAAGAAGGCCGCAGAGATCTTTACCGACACCCCCGACTACCCCTACCATTGCTTCTCCAACCTGCAGGTTTTCAGATATGAGCGTATTAACGAGGGGTGCATAGCCACCATAACCTATCTCGACCGTATGGCCAAATCCCGCGACAATGTGTTGCGTTCCAGTGACGTAAAGGTGCGCGCGGGCATACTCTTTGTGTCATATGCATTTACGAGCTACCTCGTACACACCAGGCTCATTGTGCCCGACCCGGCAACCATCGAGGAGAAGATGGGTCCCATCACCGACCTTTCTGCGTATGACCTGGAGTTTTGGGATCAGGTGGACGAGGTGTACACGTTCATGGTCCGCGGAGCAAAAGAGTCCAAGTACTACATCATGCGGCGTGATATGGGTAACTTTGGGGACGCAGCCATCCAATATATCAAGCATGTGGGTACCACCGAGGCGAGCGTGCGCCTGCATGCGTGGAAGGTCGTGGCCGTATCCGGTGGGTACATACCCATGCATGCCCAGCAGTTCCTTACCTGCGATGAGAACGACCGTCTTTGTACGGCCCTGGTGGATGGCATCTGGTTTAGTGACACACCCCAGCTCAAGTTCTCGCCCCAGGGGGCGGACGACTTTGGCATCCGCTCGTTTGGCGTGTGGGGAGACTTCATCTACTGGCCTGAGGTGCGCAACGGCGTTCCCGGACATACCTACAGCGAAGAGGATGACCAAATGGTCGAGATGCCCGAGGTAAGTGAGTGCCGCATCAAGGCCTCGCGCCTGCGTGACAGCCACCATTCCGATGCCTTCATCCTGGCCGACCTTGGCTATGCGAGCGAGGAGGATCCTGGGCACATGCTCGACAACATCGTGAGCATGGGCGGTGACAAGACGGCCCTCACGCTGATTGGCTCCGAGCTTACCGACAAGCAGAACGACCTCGCCACCATCTGGTACACTGCCGTTCCCTTTGTGAAGACGGTCACGGCCACGGCGGCCACGGCGGTGATTCCCTTTGTGGCGCCCGGCAAGGTGGCCGGCTTCTACGTTACGTTGCGCAACGACGGCAATACCTTCTTGTCTGCCTGCGAGCTGGCCATGTACGACAAGGAATCGATGTACGACGAGACGGGTGCCCTCAAGCCACCAGCCGCCACGTGTACGGTACCCTTCTCAAAGGACACCATCTGTGAGTCTGCGTGGAATCCCAAAGATGAGGACGGAAACATACAGGGCTTGGAACCCGACTGCGCCTTGGCTCCGGGAAAGACCTCCGTCTATCTGGCCGAGATCGTCATACCCGCCTACTGGGAGTCTGGGCGCAAGGAGGTCATCTTCGTTGCGCGTAACAGCACCGTGGTGAGCGGCATGGAGGGACAGGCCGAAGGCGAAGAGAGCTTGGTCTTGGAGTACAGTGTGGAGCCGGGCAACGTGACGGTGACGATGGACATGCTTGTTATTGAAGAGCCGCACCAGGAAAGCGCCTCCTTTGGTGACGCACCAGTGACGGTGTTTGGCGGGGGAGGCGGGTCGCCGTTTGGGAGCGGCGATGACACGGGAGGTGGTTCAACCCCGTCTTCTGGTGGTGGCACTGCGGCAGCAAGCGGGGCTGTTGGCTCCGGGACCTCTGGTAGCTCGGGGGCTTCTGGTGGCTCGGGCAGCACTGGCCGCAGGAACGTCCTTCCCCAAACGGGGGACAAGCGTTGCCCTGCAGCGCTGGGTATGTTGGGTGCGGGCCTTGCCGCTGCGGGTGCGATCGTAGGCGCCTATGAGCGCAGGCGTGCAGAGAACGAGCAGCAGGCTGCTGACGAAAGGTGAGGATCTCCATGCGACGTGTGAGAAAGGCCTTCCTTGTTCTTGTTGGCCTGCTTCTGCTGTTGGCATTGCCACCCTTTTCGTCAACGGCGCTGGCAGAAGAGAGTCCCTACCAGACAAGTGACGGCGAAACATATGACGACTTCTATGGTGCGGTGTGGAACGTTCCCGCAAACGGAACCATAACCCTGTTGAAAGACAATACCGGAATGTGCTGGCTGGAACGTGACGACGCCAACTTCACGGTGGACCTTAACGGTCACACGCTCAGTGTAGGCTCCGGCTACAACAAATTTGGCATACACTGCGTTAAGGGTACCGTCACCTTTAAGAACGGAACTATTGTCTCAAATACCAACAACACTGACCCCATAAGGTGCGAAGGCGCCGGAGGTACCATCATCTTGGGCCAGAATCTCAAAGTCGAAGCGCGTACATCGGCAATTCTGGCCAGTGGGGGCGGCAAAGTCATCGTCGACGGCGCCGAGGTCGTCTGCTCGAGCTCTGTGTACAACGCCGTGTTGTCAAAGGATGCCGGCTCATCCTTTGAGCTGCGTTCCGGCTCTGTTACCCAGACTTACACGGGATTTATGACCGGTACGCCCCCTGCCACCTTGGCTGTCACAGGCGGGGCGAGCGCCACTGTCAGCGGTGGTAGTTTGTACAGCGACAAATCGAGTGCCCTAGTGGCAAGAGATTTTGGCTCGCTTATCACGGTATCTGGCGGTACGGTCAAAAACGACGGCAAGAAGGGCCGTAGGTCAGGAACCATAGGCTACTGGGTGGGCGAGGCAACCGATGGAGGCAAGATCGTACAGACGGGTGGCGAGGTTTTCAGCACCTACGGCAACGGCCTTGTGGCCCTTGGCGCTAGCATGGGCGGCAGCATCGAGGTGAGTGGCGGTACGCTGGGCGTGGGCACAACAGGCTATGCCCTGCTCAGTCGCGGTAACGCCGAGGCCGGCTCGACGGCGACCGTTACAGGTGGCGAGCTTACGGGCAAGGTGGGCGTAGGTGCGGGAAGCAACGATGGCGGGACCAGCTTGTTGACCATCAAGAACGGACGGGTGGTAGGCACGGTGTCCAGGGTTGCGGGAGGCATAGCCGTTTCGGGTGGCGTGTTTGCCGAGGGGATCCACGACGCGTATCTGGTGCAGGGCGTCATCAAGGTTTCAACGCACAACCAAGACTATCCAGATGAGGTCAGGGTCATTAGGCCCTGGGATGTGAATGTGCTGGTGTTTCCCGACGAGTGGGCCTATACCGGCAATCCGATAACACCGTTAGTCTTGGTGAGCGACAAGACATCCGAGGAGACCATCCCAGAGGAAAACTACGAGCTGACCTTTGAGCACAATGTGGATGTGGGGACGGCGGCCGTACTCGTCACCTGCACACAGGGAGATGAGGCGGGTGCGGCGGCCACCGCGACCTTTACCATCATCAAAGCTGACACAAATCCGTATGTTCGCGCAACGAGGCCCGCTTATACGGGCAAACCGCAGGCGCTGGTAACGGGTTCGGTACAGGGCGGAGAGCTGCAGTACTCGCTCGACGACAGGAGCTACTCTGCTGATGTGCCCACTGCCACCGATGCGGGCTCCTACATGGTTTACTATCGCGTGGTGGGCGACAAAAACCACAACGACTATGGGCCGGTTAGCATGGCGGCCAGTATCGAGAAGGCATTCATACCCACACCCGGTGGAAAGATCCTCACGATTGAGGATTGGTCCTACGGCGACGCACCCAACAAACCGGTGCTTTTGGAGGGTTGCAACCCTGGTGGAGGAGAGGTCAAGTTTTCCTACAATCCATATGGTTATCCTGAAGAGGCGCAGGCGGAGCCTCCTACGGTGCCGGGCATATACGTTGTGTCTGCATCCGTGTCCGAGACCAAGAACTACTGGAGCCTTACGACGGATGCGATCTTTAACGTGACGGCTCGGGCCGTCACCCTTACGGCGGCAGACCAAACAGTGTCTTATGGCGAATCCATACGTACGGATGACAGCGCATATTCGCTCGTGCGCAGCTCGGGCGAAGGTGACGCCTTGGTTGCCGGCGATGTGGCAACCGTCACGCTTGCGCCCTCGACTACCGATGTTACCGATAGCGGCACCATTACTCCGTCGGTAACCATCATGCACGGCGATACCGACGTCACGGCCTACTACGACGTGACTGCTGTGGCAGGCAAGCTCACCGTCACAAAGGTGGCACCTACGGTTGTACCGCCCAAGGCTCTCGAGGGGCTTGTGTACAACTGTGCGCCGCAAGTGCTGGTTGAGGCAGGTGCCGCCACAGGTGGAGAGCTGCAGTACTCACTCGATGGTAAGAACTTCTCTGCCGAGCTCCCCGCTGCCACCAATGCGGGCAGCTACACCGTGTGGTATCGCGTGGTGGGCGATGGAAATCATCGCGATCTTGCACCCGCAACCCTTACCGCAGGCATCGGGAGGGCGCCGCTCATCGTGCGTGCCAACGATGTCACCATTGCCTATGGCGACGAGCCTGCGTATGCCGGCGTCACGTTTGACGGGCCGGTGGCCGACGAGGACGCCGCGGCAGAGCTTGCCGCAAGCGTCACGCTTGAGACTGATTATCCCGTGCATGGCAATGCGGGCACATACAGGATTATCCCCTCTGGGCTTGTCAGCGCCAACCATGACGCGACGTACCAAGATGGTGTCCTTACCGTGGTTCCGCGCGCCATCGATCCCGTGGTAGAACTTGACGGCTGGACCTATGGTAAGACGGCACGCCTACCAGTGCTTGCGGCCGGTTCCAATCCCGGTGGTGGCGAGGTGAGCTTTGAGTATCGTGCGGGCAGCTTGGAGCAGCTCGAGGAGGATGGCGCGTGGTCCGCAGACGTGCCCACGCAAGCGGGGTCCTACGTTGTGCGCGCGACCATTGCCCCGACAACGAACTACCTTGGAGGGGTGGCCTATGCCGAGTTTGCCATCGAGCAAGCGCGGATAACCATTACCGCAGACGACAAGTCCACCTCCGTGTACAGCGGGCAGGCATATCTTACCTATCAGGTGAGCGGCGACTATGTTGCGGGCGACGATTTGGGCGTCACGCTTTCTGTCGATTTGGATGGGCCTGCTTTGGGCGCATACCCCATAGAGGTCTCGTGGAACGAGAACCCAAACTACCAAGCACAACTGAGGAGAGGTATCTACACCATTACTGATGCCCGGATAAGCGTGAGTGCAGAGGGCTATAGCGGTACCTACGACGGCAAGCCCCACGGTATCACGGTGGACGTGAGCTCCGACGACGAGGCATTTGACGGGACCATCTCCTATGCGACCGAGCCGCTAGATGCCGACAACTATGAGGAGGTGGGCTCTTACGAGCCCGTCATGCGTACCGATGTCGGTGTAACCACGGTGTACTACCTTGTCATGAGCTATACGGACGAGTACGTGTCCGGAAGCAAGGACATCTGCATTGCGAAGGCTCCCATTCCAGAAGACGCGGACCGGCCTACCGCCATCGAAGGGCTTGTGTACACCGGTGAAAGCCAGGTGTTGGTGAGGCCGCCTGAGCAGCTTGCAGATGGCGTCGAACGCGTGCTGTATCGCACGTGCGCTACAGGTGGCCAGTGGTCGGAGTGGTCTGAGGAGCTGCCCGCTGGGACTGATTTGGGTGACTACACAGTCCGGTACCGCTTTGTTGGCGACAAGAACCACGAGGACCTTGACGGTGGTGCGCTCTACGTGACCATTGCTGAGTTCAGGACCTATACGGTGACCTTTGACTCGCGTGGTGGTAGCGAGGTGGCCTCGCAGCAGGTTCGGGAGGGAGAGCCAGCAGTGCGGCCGGCTGACCCCACGCTCGATGGATATGCATTCGAGGGCTGGTTTGTGGACGAGGCGCTTACGCAGGCCTACGACTTCTCCACGCCGGTGACAGCATCCCTCACGCTGCATGCTGCTTGGCGGGAGCTGCCTTTTGCAACCGTTGCAGCCACCGTGGCGCTTGAGCCCCAGACGGCGCTGGTGGTGTACGTGCGTGACCTTTTGGATGCCGAGCATCCCGAGCTCTACCACGTGACCTGTACCTATCAGGGCGAGACGGCGGTGGATAGCACAATCGGTGTACTTGTTGAATCCTCCGGAGCTTCCTACAGTGACGAGAGGGGCTATCGGATAGTGGTGACCGACGTCTGGCCCTCGCGTTTTGTGGAGCCGGCGCATGTGACCGTGGAGTACCTAGGCAAGGAGGACGGGCCTGTCATCGTGGCAGACTTCGACTACTCGGTGCGCGATCACTGCGAGGGCTTGGCGGCGGAGCATGCCGATGACGCTGCCTTGGTGGGCCTATGCCAAGGCATGTGCGACTTTGGCGCTAGTGCACAGGTCATGTTTGGCTACAAGACCGACGACCTGGCCAACACGAGGCTGACGGCGGGCGTCGACGCCATACGCTCCACGGTGGTTCCAGCGGCCTATGCCAGCAGGGCGCAGGGCAGCTGCACGGGTATCACCAGGTTGAACAAGACGCTGGACCTGACGAGTACGACCACCCTGCGCTTCTACCTCTACCCGGCGGCGGGCGCGTCGAAGGACGGATACACGTTCACCTTGGATGGCAGCGAGGTCAGCTCGTACGTGTCGCAAGGCAGATGGCTGTTGGTATACCCGTTCATCCGCGTGGGAGACCTGGGCAACGAGCACACCGTGGTGGCAACCAACAAGGCCGACGGGACCACGGTTACCCTCACCTGCTCTGCGCTCTCGTACGCCTGCGACTTTCAGGCTATCGATGACGTGACGGTGACCGACCTGTGCAAGACGATTTACCGCTACTATGCGGCATATGAGGGGTGGCATGGAAATGAGTGAGAACGTTAGGACTGATGGCAACAGTGAGGTTAAGGTTGCGGTAGGGGAGGAGTACGTCGCGCTTGAGATTGAGGTCATCGAGCTGGAGGAGGACGTGATTACGATCAGCTGCACTGACGAACACTGTGACAACGAAACGTACTAGAATTGCAATTCATATTTCCTGAAATGAGGACGGACTACATGAACCAAGAGCAACAGAGTGCGAAGCGCACCCTCGTCATTGTTGCCATCGCCCTTATCGTGGTTTTTATTCTGCTGGGTATAGGCTGCGCGCGCGGCTGCGGTGCTGCCGACACGACGGACCAGCAGCAGACGACATCGCAGCCATTGACCGAGCCCAGCGGCGCGGACACCGGTGGCGTCGGCACATCGCAGACCGGTACAGGTGCCTCCTCCTCTGACAAGAACAAGAACCAGAGCGGTACCGGCACAACAAACAATACGGGCAACGGGAACAGCTCAAACAAAACGGGCAACGGTAGCAGTGTCAGCAATGGCGGTACGGGCGCAACGTCGGGTACTGGCAGCTCGTCCAGTAGTTCGTACTCCTGGGGAGGGGGTAGCTCGTCCGGCGGTTCCTCCTCGGAGGGCAGCGGCTCGTCCTCTGATTCGGGCTCCGGATCATCCTCCGGTGGAAGTGGTGAGTCCGAGGGTTCTGGTGAAACCTCCGAGCAGACGCAGCTCAACGGCTTCGAGTTACCCGTGGAGGATCCCGATGACGCGTTTGGCGGTGCCTCCGGCGAGCCCGAAGGTGTCGAGCTCCCCGAGAGGATCATCGTCGGCAAATGATGCCGGAATCACCAACATGCCAGGCCCTGTACCCGTCTAGCGCGTCGAGCTGCGGCCGTAGATTTCGTAGCCAATGCGTAGCTGGCGCGAGACCTCGTCGCCGTCCTCCATGGCGGCCAGCAGCATCTTTGCTGCCTCGTAACCGCTGGTCTTGTAGAAGAGGTGCGCCGAGGTGAGCGAGGGCACAATGACCTGCGAGAGCTCGGAGTCACCAATGCCAGTGACCTGCACGTCGTCGGGTACGCGATGGCCGTATTCGCGCAGGCAGGTAAGGGCGCCGTAGGCCATGTTGTCGGTGGCGCAGACAATGGCGTCGGTCTCTGGCGCCGTGTCCATGATCTGCTCGCAGCAGAGGTACCCCGATTCCACCGAGAAGTCTCCCACCAGCTGGCTGTTGGGATTAGGCTCGATGCCAGCCGCCTTACAGGCATCGATAAAGCCTTGCAGACGCAGCGCGCCTACGGCCGTGTCATCTTCGCGTGCACCGATGTAGCCGGGATGGCTGGAGTGCCTGAGGGCTATGCTTGCCACGTCAAACATGGAGTGATAATCGTCATGAAAGACGCAGCTAAAGCCCTCGAGATGCTGACCGAGTATCACAACGGGTACCGAAAGCGCCTGCAGGACTGCTAGATGGTCCTCGGTGAAGATGCTTGCCATCACAATGACGCCGTCTACACGGGGCCGTTCGGCAAACATGCGTAGGCAGCGAACCTCCTCGTCGGGATTGTTGTTTGTGTTTGACAGAAGCGTGTGGTAGCTGGTGCCGGCAAAGCCCTCGGTCATGCCAGCCAACATGCGTGTCACCGAGTGGCTGTTGGTCTTGGGAATGATGATGCCCACAAGGTTGGTCTTGCCCGTGCGCAGCTG
>JAFWLX010000334.1 GCA_017510875.1 Atopobiaceae bacterium
CGGTCAGCTGGGAATGCGTCGTGGACGCCGGGTGGATGACGAGGCTCATCACGTCTGCCACGTTCGCGAGCAGGCTGAAGATCTCGAGCGCGTCGATGAACGCCCACGCCTCTTCCTGGCCACCCTTGATGTCAAAGGTAAAGATCGAGGCACCCTTGTTGGGGAAGTAGCGCTCGTAGAGGTCGTGGTTGGGATGGGTAGGCAGACTGGGGTGGCTCACGCTCTCAACCTGCGGATGGTTGGCAAGGAACTCCACCACCTTGGCGGTGTTCTCTGCGTGGCGGTCAAGGCGAAGCGAGAGCGTCTCTATGCCCTGCAACAGCAGAAACGCGTTGAAGGGCGAGATGCATGCGCCCGTGTCGCGCAAAAGAATGGCACGGATGTAGGTAACAAACGCGGCAGGGCCGACAGCATCTACAAATGACACGCCGTGATAGCTGGGGTTGGCATCGGCAATGGGCGCATACTTGCCGCTTGCCTTCCAGTCAAACTTGCCCGAGTCGACTATGATGCCACCCAGCGTAGTACCATGTCCGCCAAAGAACTTTGTGGCCGAATGCACCACAATATCGGCACCGTGATCAATGGGACGCACCCAGTAGGCCGCTCCAAAGGTGTTGTCAATTACCAGGGGAATACCATGTGCGTGCGCAATCTTTGCCACAGCGTCGATATCGGGAATGTCCGAGGTGGGGTTGCCCAGCGTCTCGATGAAGATGGCCTTGGTGTTGGGCTGGATGGCCTCCTCGACCTCGGCCAGGTTGTGCACGTCAACAAAGGTGGTATCTATGCCATAGAGCGGAAGCGTGTGCGAAAGCAAGTTGAAGCTGCCACCGTAGATGGTCTTCTGGGCCACGATATGGTCGCCAGCCTGTGCAAGCGCCTCTATGGTGTAGGTGATGGCGGCAGCACCTGCAGAAACGGCCAGCGCGGCTACGCCTCCCTCAAGGGCGGCAACGCGCTTCTCGAGAACATCCTGCGTTGAGTTGGTCAGACGACCATAGATGTTACCGGCATCAGCAAGTCCAAAACGTGCGGCGGCATGCTCTGAGTTATGGAACACGTAGGAAGTGGTCTGGTAGATGGGCACTGCGCGAGAATCGGTAACGGGATCGGCCTGCTCTTGGCCAACATGAAGCTGCAGGGTCTCAAACTTGTAAGCACACATGGTTTCCTCGTTTCGCTTTAGGCTTTTGTGGGTGCAACGCTAGGTAGATCAGCTCTCGAGCACGCGACGACCGTGCGTCTGGCATCCGGCGCCTTGCAAAACGTGAGAAACGCTTGCTAGACAGCCTGCCCTTGACATGCCCGAGAGATGGGCATTCGACGGCACATCATCATGGTGGTGGCGCTTGCGCTCACGCGTGCCATCATGTCCTCCTCTCACCTCGCACCTTCGCATGGGTAAGAAGATAACTCTAATTCCTAGTGTTTCCATAGGAATTAACAACCTGATAACGTTACACTGTGGCGACCTTGCCAACAGCGGCCCAAGACAGCAGCCCTAAAACCTACTTTGCAAAGCTTATAAGCCAATCTCCGCCAAAGCCAATACCGTAGCGCTCTACCACACTTGCCTGATTAAGGGCGAACGAGACGTTCATAAGCTCGTTGGTATAGGCCAAAAGCTCGCCGCTCCCCACCTCGCCAAAAGCGCGCACAAGTGGCAGGTTGCACTCAAGCACCAGCTCAGCACCGTGGCGGACCACCAGATGGAGCATATCGCCGTAACAAATGCCCGCCTTTTCAAACATCGTAAACGGAATGTTTGTCCAAGCGTTCCCAAAGTTTGGATCGACAATCTCGACGATACCCGTGAGCAGACCACCTTCAAGACGAGGCTCGGGCAAGGGCAGACGCACAATCTGTTCTACCGGATATGCAGGCCCCACTTCCTCCCATAAGATGATGCCGCTCGCAAGGCGAGCCGCGCAGTAGCCAAAGAGGTCGCGTCCGTGAAAGACCGAGGTGCCACGAGTGTGAGGGTTTCGATTTACAGTCTCGTCAATCTCACGCACCTCAGTGATGCCCATGTGGCGGGCCACATGCGTAAGCGTGCCATTGTCGGGAGTCACCACATAGTGGCCAGTTGCGGTTTTGGCCACACAGGCTCGACGCGATGTGCCCACACCGGGATCGACCACGCTCACGTAGATGGTGCCCGTAGGCCAAAAGGGCAGGCTCTGGTACAGACGATAGCTTGCGCTCCAGATATCGAAGCGCGGGATATAGTGAGTGCCGTCGTATATCTCAAGCTCGCGGTCCACACACTTCACCACGCCATACATAGAGCTCACGGCTCCTTCGGCATAGGTGAAGTCGGTCTGGAAGACCAGTATGGCCTTGTCCGTCTTTCCCATACTCGCCCTGCTTCTTGATCAGAGGTCACCCATATGTGCATCGCGCCACGTGCACATCATTTCGTTTGTAAGGCTAAGATCATCAGGCTGACCGGCAATCTGTGTCGGTCCCAACCATTCGGCGCGGCCAAGCTCGCTCTTGTCCATATGCAGCGTGGGGTCCCCATCCACGTCACACCAGTATCCCGAGAGGACGTCTCCGGCCACGCCCCATGGCTGCGACTTGTAGTAGGAGATGTTCTTCACCTCTATGCCCAGCTCCTCGCGCACCTCGCGCTTCACACAGACGATATGAGAGGCGGCTGGGACCTCTCACGGTAAACAAGGGCCATCTGCGTGGCATCGTGGGTTACGCTCGGTCGCAAGGAAGTACGTCCGGCTTACCACATTATCGGGAGGTCCCAGCCATGATCTACTCTACCA
>JAFWLX010000335.1 GCA_017510875.1 Atopobiaceae bacterium
CCACAATGATCTCTGCTCCGGAACTGGAAAAGGTGCCACCGTCCAACTCGCTGCCAAAGGGAGCATCGTTGGCAAGGGCCTCGGTAGGAGTCAAAGCCAAAAAGCCGCCCGTGACGGCAGGCAGGGAGATCAGGGAGTCGGTCGCAAGACGAAAGAAGCCGCGACGGGAAACATTTGCAGGCACCGGGCACTCCTTAATTTGCATCGTAGTAAACATGGTGGGCATCATGCATAAGAAACGACTGGGATGACAGCGACTTACATTATGCGACAATCAAACACTATAGCTTAATAGAGACAACGCACGCGTTTTTCTTGCGGTTGTTTACGTACGTCGATGGCGGGCGTGGAGGGTTTGAAATGCTGCCGTGACAACGGGGGCGTGTGACCTTGCAACATGACATTGCGACGCGTCCCTACCGTTGCTCGTTCTCTGCACGCCTACGCTCGTAGGCGCTTACAACTGCGCCCGCTGCAGCAAGTCCTGCGCCCAGCAGGCCAAGCGCGGCGGAGGGACGCTCGTCTCCCGTATCAGGCAGCATCTTGCGCTTGTTGCCGCCAGATGTGCTAGAGCCACCCGATGTGCTGGAACCGCCCGTACCGCCACTGGATGTCCCAGAGCCACTAGCCTCTCCGCCACCGCCCGAGGGCGAGGGCGTCTCCCCCTCGCCATACACGGTAACCGGCGCGTCGCCATAAGAGGCTGCCTTCCAGTAAGGCTCCTCTATTACCAGCATGTCCATCATCACGCTGCCCGGGTCCACGCTGTACTCGACGATGATGTCCTCTTCGCCCTCGGCCTGTCCCTCCATGCCGCTCACCACGGTGCTGTTGCGCGCGACGAAGATGACCTCCTTGCGACCCGAAGCCCAGCTCTCGGGAATGACTATCTCCGCCCGATAGACGGAGACCTTTCCCGGCGCCAGGGCGTAGTCGGACTCCAGGCCCTTGAGGTCGCCGTTCTCGTCCTTGGGATTCCAAGCCGACTCGCACACGGTGTCCTTTGAGAAGGCCAGGTTGCAGGTGGCAACAGGCGGTTTGAGAGCACCCGTCTCATCGTACATCGTCTCCTTGTCGTACATGGCCAGCTCGCAAGCTGAGAGGAAGGTGTTGCCGTCGTTGCGCAAGGCAAGGTAGAAGCCTGCCACCTTACCAGGCGACACAAAGGGGACCACCGCCGTAGCCGAAAGCGCAGTGACGGTCTTTACAAAGGGAACAGCTATATACCAGATGGTTGCAAGGTCCTTGTCCTTGTCAGTAAGCTCGGAGGCAATCACCGAGAGGGCCGTGTTGTTGCCACCTATGCTCACGATGTTGTCAAGCAGATGTCCCGGATCCTCGTCGCTCACATAGCCAAGATCGGCCAGGATGAAATCGTCGGAGTGGTGGCTGCCGCGCAGGCGCGCGGCCTTGATGCGACACTCGCTCACCTCGGGCATCTCGACCAGACTGTCGCTGTCCTCGCTATAGCTATGTCCCGGAACGCCATTGCGCACCTCGGGCCAGTAGATGAAGTCGCCCCACACGCCAATCGATCTGATGCCAACGTCGGCCGCCCCCTGTGGCGTGACCGTGAGCTTGGGAGCGCCGCCGCCCCAAAGCCCGTCCACAATAGCCGTGCAGAGCCGATCGTTCTCGTCGCAGGTGAGGAACTGCTGGGCATGCAGGGGACTGTACCCGCCGGTCACAGCAACGACCTTCCACGCATGCAGGCGCACGCTGGCGTCAGTGGTACCCACATGCTTGACAAACATGATGGCCGCACTTCCAGAGTCACCCATGTTGCGCCGCATGATATAGAAGTCCGACTGCTTTGCCCCGCGTACCATGAAGGTGTAGACACTGTCAACCTGATTCCAAAACTGCAGCTCGTAGGCCGAGAGGTCGGTGATGGGGCCCATCTTCTCCTCGATGGTTGCCGGGTCAGGCACAATGAGTCGGGTATTATCGAGGTAACCTGTCGAGGCAAACGACACAAAGAGGATGCCCACACGCACCTTCACATTGCTCGAGCGCAGCACGTCATCAGGTGATGTGGACATGCGATCGAGGTAGGTGACGGTGCACGTGCGACCCTGGTTTGCCGGCGCGTAGATAAAGAGCTGAAGGTTGGAGAAGCAATGGTAGGGATAGTCGGGGGTGTTGGTGAAGATCTCCGCGGCCTTCCTGCTCGTGGAATGCATGACCCAGTTGAAGCCGCTGTTGCGGTCGTGGTGGAATATCACATGGCTGAACACCATGTCAGTGATCGACTTGCCGAAGTCAACGGTGTTGCGCTTGGCTGAGATCACGGAGATGTGCATGCGATACGCCGTGGTGGAGATCATGCCATGCTGCTCATTGTACTGCTCGGAAACCGCGCCAAACTCAAGGTCGCACAGATTGTCACGTTCGAAGCCCGCTATCGCTGGGTTGATGCCAAAGTCCAGCACCTGACGCTTGCCGATGTCGGCCGCACGGTGACCTCCCTGCACGGTGGCAATGATGCGCGTGAGCGGCTTGCCGTTGACGGTGACGCTGCCGATGCGCAACGTGTAGTCGGTGCCGTCGATGCTGACGTACTGGATATGCGGATCGCCAAACACGTTTGTGACAATAGGAGTGTCCAGCTCCGGACGGATACCACCAATCTCGCCGATGCCGGCAATGCCAGGCACCTTGTCCGCCATGGCCGTGAGCGAGACACCGCCCTCGTCTTGCTCGCCGTAGACGGGTGTATAGTCGCCGGGGATGAGGTATGCAAAGGGGCTCGCCGCAATCTGCTCCTCGTCGCTGAGAGGCTCTAGGGCCTCGTTCGCGGGCTCATCCCCTTCTCCAAAGGCATCCTCATCGGAGGTAGGTGCTTGTTCGACGGCCTGGCCGTCATCGGTTTGTGCCGGGAGGTCTTCTGTCGACTCCTCGGCGTCTGCGTCATCGCCATCTTCCTGCGACGCCAAGGTGACAGCGTAGCTATCAAGCCCAGACGTGTCAGGGTCGTGCTCCCCAAGACCAGGTGCGGACTCGTCTTGCTCGGTGATGGCCTGCTCGACCAACAGGTCTAGCAGCTCCGAGCTGGGCTGGTCTTCCGCCTGGTCCACAACGAGAGCCTGTACGTCTTGCGCACCACTCTCGTCCGGCGCGTCCAGAGGCGCCGCTCCCTCGGCCTGCGCCTCCTCCATGCCAACTACCTTCATTGTCTGCACGGCGCAGGTGAGCACGGTCCCATCTTCCATCACACAGTCCTCGTATGCCACGTCAAGATAAAACCGAGAGCCCTCTTCCTGTGCGGTGATGGGCGTGTTCCCGTCAAACTCCCGCGACGCCATGAGCATCTCGTCGCTCACGGGGTTGACCTGGTCGATTACCTCGTCGAGCGTTCTGGTTGCCATGGGATCAAAGGCCATCGTGTCGGCTTGGGGGTTAAGGCCGTTTGTCTCCCAGTTGTTGACCCAGTTGTTGTCGCCGCCATTGAAGATGTTGCCGGTGTAGGTCCACAAGAGGAACTGGACGACAAGGTCGGCCCGATAGTTGTAGCCGATGATGACGTGCGGAAGCGGCTTGTCGCTGCTCTCGCGCGCGGTGATGCCCACAAAGATGCTGAGCGTGAAGACGCCGCGCAACGAGATGGACGCAACGCCCGACACGCCCACACCCACCGAAAGCGAGGGCGAGATGATGACCGTGAAGGTAAGGCCCGAGTTGGTGAAGTCCCACTCGTAACGGGAGAGATCGCTGACCACGTCGGTCCAGTCCTTGTCATTTGGCCCGGGGGTCACGAAGAACCCGGGGCCTAGGGACACCACGAGGCTTGCCTTCAGGTCAAACTGGATGAAGACGGGAATGGGACCGGCCAAGAACTGCTCGGTAATGGTGAGCAGCAGCGCCAGCACGAACTGACCGGCGGCATCGCCCTGGAAGGTCATGTTCTTCTCGTCCCACTGGGCCACCGCCACAAACTGGAAGAAGCCGCTGAAGCTGAAGGTCCGGCTATAGTTGACCTGCCTGACGACACCGCTGTTCTCGCCGTAGGCGCTGCTGGTCTTGTCGATTATCGAATCCCAGCTCTTCTTCTTATCCTCAATCTGGTCCTTCACGGTCTTGCGCGAGAACTTCTGCCAGCCCTTCTCGTCCTCCTTGCCGTAATCGTTCTTGTAGCCCCAGCTGGGGGTCTTTAACGTGAACTGGTAGTAGCCTGAGGGGTCGACATATAGGTTTGCGGGAAACTCGGGAAGCCACATGGTGAAGAGGTCGCCCGCGCCCAAAGGGAACGACGGAGGCAGCGTGAAGGCTAACCCGCTGCCACCGCCCGTGCTGTTCTTGATGTTGGCAAGTGGCTTGGCGCTCTTGTTCTTCTCGCTCTTTGGCTCGTCAAATACGGTCTTCTTGACCCTAAGCTTGATGGGAAACGAGTAGTCGATCCCCCCGTCACTAAAGCGGATGTCAAGGTCGGTGAGCAGCGGAAGCGCGTCGACCGAGCCTATCTTGAGGAAGGTTCCCGTGAACGTTGCGGTGGCAGCGCCCCCTATGGGTATAACGGTCTGGGAGCGCAGCACCTTGCCATCGGCGCGCTGTGCCAGCTTGACGGTGGTGCTTGGCCCCGAGAGGTTTCTGAGCGTGACCACGATGCTGTGGTTGGCGTCGTTTTTGGGCGAGGCATTAAAGGTGAGAAACTCGTCAGTGGTACTTTGAGTTGACTTGTCGTAGGTCTCATAGATCTCGATGGTGTAGAGCACGTCCCACTCGTCGAAGCTTGCCAGCTCGGGATACGGCTTGGTGTCGGTGATGCTACGGCCCGGCACCATCATTCCGCCACCGCCGCTGATGCGAATCTTTGAAACCTTGAAGTCGCGGTATCCCTCACAGGTGATGGTGATGCTGCCGTTGAAGGCATAGGCATCAAGAGAGTAGGGGTCCTTGTGATCGTCGTTCTCTGCAAGCTCGGCAATGTCGAGCACAAGCACGCCATACTCGTCGGTGGTGCCCCGGGCCCATTTGTCCGTGTTGTAGCGCGACTGTACCTCCACCTTAGCACCCGGTATGCGCGACTCGCCGCCATCGGACATGTCCACCAGCATGAAGCCCACTTCCCAGCGGTTGACCACAACAATCTCTGCACCGGCACCGTAATAGGCGCCACCGTCCAACTCGCTGCTATAGGGGATGCTGTCGGCAAGGGCCTCAGTAGGAGTCAGGGCCAGGAAGCCACCCGCAACTACCGGCAGCGAGACAAGGGAGTCGGTTGCAAGGCGGAAGAAGTTGCGGCGGGACAGGCTGGCAGGCATGGGAGCTCCTTGCTTACGTCGCGAGAGGCGGTAGGTTTTCTTCAATGGGGCATTATCCCCTGATACTATATGATTCTGATACCCTAGAACACCCTGTTTGCCTCTTGTTTTAGGGTTTTGGGACCTTTGGGGGACAGGCAAGCCACACTGGCGGTCGGGACCGTCGACAACGGCTCGAGGGCGAAGGTGTACGCCAACGCCAAGAACGCAGATCGCTGACACGGCGAGCACGGCAGCTGGTAACCACGGTGCTCCTTCGCCGGTCTTCGGCAGGCTTAATCCCTAAACACACTCCATCGATTTCGCATTTCTTGTTCACATTTCCTTCAAGTAACGCTAAAATCATCCATTGTGGGAACGATTTCACAGCCAGACGTCCACTGGCTGCGGGCGCACCCACATGTACGTGTCTTTGTAAAAGTAGTAGGTACAACACGAAAGAGGGAGGGTTCTATGGCTTCTGAACACGCACAAGCAGCCAAGGAAATCCTTGCCGCTGTGGGTGGCCCCGAGAACGTCGTCTCGGCAGCTCACTGCGCAACTCGTCTGCGTCTCGTGATTGCAGACGACTCCAAGGTCGACATGGACGCTGTCGAAGACTGCTCGCTTGCGAAGGGTAACTTCCAGGCCGCTGGTCAGCTCCAGGTCATCTACGGAACCGGCACCGTCAACAAGGTCTTCGACGAGTTCTGCAAGCAGGGCAACATCACTGTGGGCTCAACCGATGACGCCAAGGCCGCAGCCGCTGCCAAGGGCAATCCCCTTCAGCGTGCCACCAAGGCACTCGGCGACGTCTTCGTCCCCATCATCCCGCCATCGTAGCCTCCGGTCTTATGATGGGCCTCACCGAGGGCATCAACAACGCCATGGGCGGCGCCCTCGACGTAAACCCCTGGTGGACCCTCATTCACACCTTCTCTAACGCCTCGTTCGTGTTCCTGCAGATCCTCATCGGCTTCTCGGCTGCTCGCGTCTTTGGCGGCAACGAGTTCCTCGGTGGCGTTATCGGCATGATCATGAACCACACCGGCCTCATCAACGCTTGGAACATCCCCGGCGCCGCCGGCAAGCTCTTTGTAGGCTCGCCTGAGGCCATGCAGGTTCTTGGCGTAAGCACAGCCACAGAGGCCTCCACGGGCGCCATCATCAGCGCCGGCTATATCCCGCAGGTGCAGCTGTTTGGCTTCCTTCCCGTTACGCTGCAGGGCTATCAGGGCCACGTCATCCCCGTGGTCGTAGCCGTGTGGCTGATGTGCCAAATCGAGAAGTGGCTCCATGCTCACGTGCCCGATATGCTCGACCTCTTTGTCACCCCGCTGTGCACCGTCCTGATCACCGGTCTTGCAACCATGATCGTCATCGGCCCGGTCTTCTCGTTCATCGAGGAGCTGGTGATGAACTTCTTCAGGTTCCTGCTTGGAATACCGTTTGGCTTGGGAGGCGCGCTAGCAGGCGCAATATACCCATGTACGGTTGTACTTGGCGTACACCACATGTTCAACGCTCTTGAGGCCGGCTTTGTGGCCGAGGGCGCTGACCCCTTCAACCCCATCATCTCGGCTGCTAACGTAGCACAGGGCGCCGCCTGCCTGGCTGTCTTCCTGAAGACCGCCTCCGCAAAGAAGAAGGGCCTTGCCCTTCCCTCCGGCCTCTCCTCACTGCTGGGCATCACCGAGCCCGCCATCTACGGCGTGAACCTGCCTGCTCTTAAGCCGTTCATCGCCGCTATGGCAGGCGCTGCAGCCGGTGGCGCTGTTTCCTCCATCGCCGGTCTGTACTCCACCGCTTACGGCATCACGGGCATCTTTGGCTACCTGATCACCGCCAACCCCATTGCATACACCATCGTCTTCGCCGTGGCATTTGCCGTGTCCTTCGCCATCACTATGGTTCTTTACCAGGACGATGAGAAGACCAAGGCCGCTGCCGCTCGCGAGGCCGCCAAGGCCGCTGCTCCTGCAGCTCCCACCAAGGTTGATGCCATCGACCAGGCCAACGTGCTCGCCGCTCCCATGACCGGCAAGGCCGTTGCCATGTCCGACGCTCCCGACGCCGTCTTTGCCTCCCTTGCTATGGGCAACGGCGCTGTCATCGAGCCCACCGCCGGCGAGGTTTACTCTCCCGTTACCGGCACCGTCACGATGCTGTTTGACACCAAGCATGCCATTGGTCTTGCTGGCGACGACGGCACCGAGGTTCTCATCCACATTGGCGTTGACACAGTCGAGCTGGCTGGTGGCCCCTTTGAGGCTCACGTTGCCGCTGGCGATAAGGTCAAGGCTGGCGACCTTCTGATCACCGCCGACCTCGACGCCATCAAGGAGGCCGGCAAGCCCACGGCCACCATGGTCATCGTTACCAACACTGACGACTACGCTTCCGTGACGCCCGAGATTGGCAACGTCAAGGCTGGCGAGAAGCTCGTCACCGTGGCTAAGTAGTAGCCTTTAGGCCACTAGGTCACTTGCACTGCTAGGCGGGTGGTCGCAGAAATGCGACCACCCGCTTTTTATGCCCCACGCCACGCGCGCCAATCTTGAAGCGGCTCTACGGGCTGACCCCATGAACCTGTTACCTAACCAATGCCAGCGGTCACAGTTGCCTCTTCTTTGCATGGGCATACATACCGTATTCTTGTAACTAGCTATGTGGAATCGTTCTCTCATCGAAAGGGGTCCTATCGTGATTTCCGTAACCGCACTTGGAGAGGTACTCATCGACTTTACCGACGCCGGTATCTCGGCCTCTGGCCAGAAGCTGTTTGAGCGCAACCCCGGTGGCGCTCCGGCCAACGTGCTTGTTGCCCTCAAGAATCTTGGCCATGACGTTGCCTTCATCGGCAAGGTTGGCCAAGACATGCACGGCGAGTTTTTGCGCCAGACGCTCGTTGAAAACGGCATCGACTGCACGGGCCTCATCTCTGACCCCGACTTCTTCACCACGCTTGCCTTTGTAGCCCTCGATGAGAATGGCGACCGCTCGTTCTCGTTTGCTCGCAAGCCTGGCGCCGACACGCAGCTAAAGCCCGAGGATCTGCCTCTTGACATCATCAAAGACAGCAAGGTCTTCCATGTGGGCTCGCTCTCCCTCACCGACGAGCCTGCCCGCTCTGCCACCATCGCCGCCCTCGAGGCCGCCAAAGCGGCCGGCTGCGTGATGAGCTATGACCCCAACTACCGCGACTCTCTGTGGCCCTCTGCCGAGGCTGCCGCCAAGCAGATGCGCTCCATCGTTAAGTACATGGATCTCATCAAGATCAGCGCCGAGGAATGCCCCCTCATGACAGACAAGACCGATCCCGAAGAAGCCGCCAAGATCCTGCTTGAGCAGGGTGCGAGCATTGTGGTGGTAACCCTTGACGCCGAGGGAGCCTTTGTGGCCACCAAGGACGGCTCGCGCATGGTGCCAAGCTTCCGCGTCGAGGCCGTTGACACCACCGGCGCTGGCGACTCGTTCTGGGGTGGATTCCTCTGCGCCTTTATCGAGAGCGGCCTTGCTCCAACCGACGTGAGCATCGAGCGCGCTGCCACCTTTGTACGCTTTGGCAATGCCGTGGCATCCCTGTGCGTGCGCAACCGTGGCGCCATCCCCGCCATGCCCTCCCGCTCGGACGTCGAAGAGGTTCTGGCCGT
Source organism: Atopobiaceae bacterium (assembly GCA_017510875.1). GTDB lineage: Bacteria > Actinomycetota > Coriobacteriia > Coriobacteriales > Atopobiaceae > UBA1367. Next base: position 8,894 of record JAFWLX010000335.1, read on the forward strand.
CATAGTGGACCTGCTGCTGTAGTAGCAAACCGCACCATTAACAGGGACTGTCCCCCATGCTCGCAAGAACCTAAGGGGACGGTCCCTTAGTGTTCCCTCTCACGCAAGGAGCAAGCCCATGCAGATGCACGTCAACCTTGATTATCGCCAGCACAACTGGAGGCTTCACTTCCACCTTCAGACCGCCATTGGTTGGCTGTCTGATCCCAATGGTCTGTGTCAGTTTAACGGCGAGTATCACATCTTCCACCAATACGCGCCGCGTTGGCCGTGGCCGGGACATGGCTGGGGTCACTGGACCAGCCGCGACATGACCACCTGGGAGTTCCACCGCGGAGCCATCATCCCCGAGATGGAGCTGGACATGAATGGCAGCTACTCGGGCAGTGCCGTGGTTCGCGACGGCGAGATGTGGTGCTACTACACCGGTAACGTGCTGGAACCAGGCCACGACAACTACGACTACGAGGGACGTCAGGCCAACGAGACGCTCGTCATCTCAAAGGACGGCCGCACCTTCTCGGACCGCAAGCTGGTATTGGGCAACGACGGCTATCCCGCCTACTGCAGCTGCCATGTGCGCGACCCCAAGGTGTGGTGGCAAAACGACACCTGGAACATGCTGCTGGGCGCCCGCACGATGGACGACCATCCCGCCATGCTGCTGTACCAAAGCCCTGACGGCGTAAACGACTGGAAGCTTGCTGGCAGCTGCACCACCATCAGCGGCGAGCCCTTTGGCTACATGTGGGAGTGCCCCAACATCGTCACGCTGGGTGGCCACGAGTTCTTCTTTGTATGCCCGCAAGGCGTTCCCAGCAAGCCGACCAAGTTCCAGAACAACTTCAACAGCGGCTACTTCCCCGTTGAGGGCACGGTCATCGACCTGCTCTCGGGCGACAAGGAGCTCATGGACGCCAAGGCTCCCTACGGCTGCATTGACGAGGACACCTTTATTGAGCTTGACTACGGCTTTGACTTCTATGCGCCGCAGGTCTTTACCGACGAGAAGGGCCGCCAGATCCTGGTGGGCTGGATCGGCCTTCCCGACATAGAGATGCAGTACCAGGTACCCACCTACGAGTGGCTGCACACGCTCACTTGGCTGCGCGAGCTCTCGCTCAACGACGCCGGCAAGATCTGCCAGTGGCCCCTGCCCGAGTACGACGCCCTGCATGGCAAGCGCGTGGAGTTCACCTCTGAAGGCGCAGCCGATTCCTGCGGCAAGCTAGGCACCAGCAACTACGATGCCTTCTGCATCTGCGAGGCAACGGGTGCCAAGTTTGCCAATGGCACGGCAGACGTGTACCTCAACGGCATCGAGGGCGAAGGCCGCCTTATGCTCAACGGCGACCTTGAGCTTGTGGTGATTGGCGACCTGATTGAGCTGGCATTCCACGGCATTGCCGGAGGATACCGCACCGTACGCCGCCTGCCCGTCTCCGAGCTCTCAGCCGGCAAGCTTGAGAGCCTGCGCATGGTGGTAGACACCAGCGCCATTGAGATCTACATCAACGGTGGCGAGAAGACCATGACCACCCGCTGGTGGCCGCAAGAAGTTACCAACCTCTCGGTTACCTCCACCTTTAAGGCAGCCGAGTCCTATGCCTACGAGATGGGAAGCTTTGAGTTCTTGAACGTCTGCTAGCAAACAATGTGACAGTTGGGGACAGGCACCATGTGACAAATTGTCACATGG
>JAFWLX010000336.1 GCA_017510875.1 Atopobiaceae bacterium
CAAGATGTCATCTGCCGCAACGCCTCCGCTGTAGAGTGCGGCAAGCAGAGAGTTGCCTCCCAGGCGGTTTGCTCCGTGATACATCGATGCGCATTCGCCTACTGCATACAGGTTTTTGATGCTGGTCTCATGGTTAAGATGCACTGCCAGTCCACCCATGAAGAAGTGGACCGATGGTGCCACGGGTATGGGCTCCTTGGAGATGTCGATGCCCCCATACTTGGCGCACAGATCGCGCACCTCTGGCAGCCGCTCGTCTATCAGGCGCTTGTCCAAGAAGGAGGCATCAAGAAACACCTCCTTGCCAAGGGCGTCAATCTCGCGCGACACAACGTCTCGCGTCATGAGGTCTCCGTCTGTGCCGTATTTGTCGCTCATAAAGTAGACGCGCTTGTTGCACTCAAGATAGAAGAGCTTACCGCCCTCGCCACGTACGGCTTCCGAGATAAGAATCCGCTTTTGGGAAGTCTCGAGCGTGGTGGGATGATACTGTATGAATTCCAGGTTCTTAAGCACTGCACCCTGCATAAAGAGCTTGCCTGCCGCGTAGCCGTCGCACAGGGTTGATCCGGTCGTCTTGCCAAACAGGGCATTCTGCCCGCCCACTGCCATGACCACGGCATCGGCAAAGACGGGCTCGAGCGTCCGGCTTCCCGCATGAAACAGCAGCGCGCCATAGCAGACACCGTCATGGATAAGCGCGGAGTGAAAATGCCGCATCAGCGTGCGGGTGATGAGGCCTTTGGCCTCAAAGCGGCGCGCCTCCATGACAAGCGCCGATACAATCTGCTTTCCGGTGGACGAGCCGCAAAAGTGCGTCCGTCGGTGGGATTGTCCGCCAAACGAGCGCAAGACTGGTTGCCCGTTGCTGTCAACGGTAAATACCGTGCCAATGCTTTCAAGGTGCGAGATGATGCTTTCGGCATGGGTGCACAGCCCCTCTACGGCGTTTTTGCCGCCAAGCCAAGAGCCGCCCCTTAGGGTGTCGTCCACATGGCAGGCAATGGAATCTCCCGCTTCGCAGTTGTGCGTGACCGCATTGATGCCACCGGCAGCCATCACAGATTGCGAGCGCTCGGAGGGCGCCGGCGAGACAAGCTGCACGTGAGCGCCGCCTTGGGCACAGCTGATTGCGCAGGCCATGCCGGATATACCGCTCCCAATTATCAGCACATGCTTCATGGGGCCTCATTTCTGCAAGAACATGAGCAGCTCGCCTCTGACCACAGATACGCTGGCAATGAGAAACGCTGCCGTGCATACAAGATAGGCCAGACGGTCGAGTACCCGTACCTTCTTGCGGTCGGCGAGAAGGCCAAGTGTGACAAAGGCTCGGGAAAAGGAGGTAGCCACATGTGCGGTTACTATGGCATAGAAGGCAACCTGAAGGCAGATGAGCAGGGCAAAGGGCACCCATGCCTTGCTCTCAGAGAAGCTTGATAGCAGCTCGAAGGTGCGCAGATGCACAATCAGCAGGGGAAAGATGAACGCCGCTGACACACGTTGGACAATGGTTGATGCGTTTTGTCTCTGATAGACGTCTAGGCGCGTGCCGTCGCCCAAAAGAAAGACGGCGCACATGCCACAGACTGCGTGGGCACAGGTAAGCAAGGCAAAGGGTAGCGCGGTGAGCGTCTTGAGGGTTGGGTTGTAATAGAAGGTGAGGTAGGCAAAGGCACAAAACCCCATATGTACGAGCAGGGCAAAAGAAGAGAGTAGGGCAAGTATCGCATTGGCTTTCTTGAGCATCATGGCATCTGCTCCAATATGGTCATTGTCTTCGCTTAAGAATGGTAACAGTCTCTACGTGGAAGGTCTGGGGAAACAGGTCAACCGGCGTGATGCTGGTTGGCACAAAATGTCCCGCCTCCACAAAGCGTGCCAGGTCGCGGGCAAGCGTGGCGGGGTCGCAGCTTACATAGGCAATGGCACGTGCCGGCTGTTTGCCAAGCTTGTGCACAACCTCTTTGGCAAGGCCTGCTCGCGGCGGGTCTACCACTATGACGTCGGCATCGGTGTCGGGAAACTCGCGTCCCGCATCGCCACCTACGGCGTCAACGTTATCAAGTCGCGCGCGCTCAAGGTTTCGCCTAAGATCGCGCACGGCGGGACCATAGGATTCTACAGCAGACACAAAGGCGGCCACTCGTGCCAGCGGCAGGGTAAAGGTGCCCGCCCCGCAGTAAAGGTCCATGGCCTCGTCGTCTTGCGTTATCTGAAGCGCTTGGCACACAAGCTCTACTAGCCGTTGAGCGCCCGCGGTGTTGACTTGGAAAAAGGATGGTGCCGAGAGGGCCATGAGCTCGTCTCCCACGCGCTCCTCCCAAAAGCCCTTGCCTGAGAGGCGCTCGACACCCGTAACGCGCCGGGCCTTTTGTTGCCCCTTGAGCAGCACGCGCACTACAGACGATGCCTTGGTGGCGTCTCCCAGTACCTTGGCAACCTGCGCACGTGGGAAGGGCCCAGGTGCGGTCCAAAGGGCAACTTCGACATCGCGGGTCTTGCGCGAGGCCCTGATGCCCACGCGCTCGATTCCCAGGTCCTTTGAGCCCGATAGATAGGAGAGTGCTCCCGACACGGCCTTTACGAGCTTAGCGTGCTTGCTGTCAAGAAGAAGGCAGCGGTCTACCCTCACAACCCCGCCATCGACCCCGTGCATGCCAATGACAGAGCGTCCGGCGCGGATGCCATGTGCCAGCTCGACCTTGTTGCGATACCCCCAACCGTCACCGGGTGCCTCGCAGGGTGCCACCAGCGCCTCCGCCTTGTCATGGTCAACGTGCCCAATGCGCGTCAGGGCGTCTACCACGTTAGAGCGCTTGGCCGCAAGTTGAGCGTCTCGCGAAAGGTGGGCCCACGGGCAGCCACCACAGACGTCCACATAGGGACATGTTGCGGTAACACGGTTTGGGGAGGCCTCAAGCACCTCGAGCGCCCTTGCCCGCAAGAAGGAGTCACCTTCAGAGACCACTTGGGCACGTACCACGTCACCGGCAAGGCCACCTTGGACAAAGACCGTCTTTCCATTATCTGCGTGGGCGATGGCGTCGGCACCATATGCCATGCGCTCGACCTTAAGTGTGAGCTCGTCTGCTTGCGTCATAAGAGTCCGATCATCTTGGACCTATAGAAAAGGGGCCAGCGGAACGCGTGTTGCCGCTGGCCTTGGGCAAAAAGCCATGAAGCAGGCATGCTAGCGTCTGCGCTGCTTGGCGTTGCGTGAGATTCGGCCAGTAAAGAGCTCGCGTACGCCCATGCCAATGAGCTTGAGGGCCACCTTGACCCTTCCGGGAGTACGTCGCTCTATGGCCGTTGACGAGCTTTGCTCGTCTGGCTCGGGCTTTGGCGTGCCCTTGATGGACTCGGCAAAAGGCTCCTCGGGTTCTACGGACGCATCGGGCGTGTCGGCAACAGCCGTCGTGTTGTCCGACGTTGCCTCATGCGGCTGCGTGGCGAACTCCTCTACCTCATCCTGCAGCTCTTCTGCCTTAGGCGTATCCTCGATGACATGCGCCTCGACATGTGAGACTTGTGGCTGCTCGGGCTGTGGGGCTGTTGTCACGTCCGAACCCTTGTCGTCCTGTGCGTCAACCTCCTCGCCTGGAGCATCGGTGTCAAGATGGGTCATGCTGGGGAGCGAGGCCAGCTTGCGCATAAGCTCCAAGGGTAGATCCGCGCGAATCCCGTCGGTAAACAAGAGCTCGGACCCCTCGGCAAGCTCTCCGCGCGCCCTTCGGTAGGCAAGCGAGAGCAGCAGCTCCTGCGCATTGATGGTGGGCTCGCCGGGCTCGGGTTCAACGATGCTCCACGTGCCCTCCTCGGTGAGCTCACGTGCCTTGGCATTGTCGGCAAGCTGAATGTTGATAAACTGCACCACAAGTCGCCTGCAGGTATCGTCAAGCACGGGGTAGGCAATCTCAACGCGATGCTCGGTGTTGCGGGTCATCA
>JAFWLX010000337.1 GCA_017510875.1 Atopobiaceae bacterium
CGCGAGTTCCGCAGCTGCCGCGCCGTAAGGGCGGAGCGTGAGCCGAAGCGGAGCCCAGAGGCCTGCCGCCGGCTCGGTCCGTGAGGGGCGGCGGCCCCAAGGCCCCTCTCAGACAAACACAAGCTCAATCAGAAACACCAGCACGCAGCAGGTGGCTGCCACCTGAAAGAGGCTTGCGCCATACCAGGCGGCCACGATGCCTGCCACCAGGGCAACTGCCCCTGCAATAGGGGAGTCAGTGGCCTGTATGATGGCGGGAAAGGTCATCACAGAAAGCGTCACGTAGGGTACGTAGTACAAAAACGACCGGATGAAGCGGTTTTTGATGGGCCTGCGGATAAGGGCGAGCGGCAGGATCTTAACGCAGAGCGTGACGGCAGACATCACTGCGATGTAGACGGGAATGCTATGCTGCATCGCTTGCCTCCTGCTGTTTTAGCTGCTCGTCCGTCAAGGGAAAGAGCAGCGCCACCACAGACGAGATGACCACCGTAAGCACGATGGTGCGTGTGCCAGCCGACCATGCGGCAAAGAACGGGATTATGGTGAAGGCAAGGCTTGCCGCAAAGCTTGCCACAACACAGCCCAAAACTATCTTGTTCTCGCGTGCGGGTGGGATGATGATGGCCAAGAACATGCCAAAGAGGGCCACCGACAACGCACTTACAGCGCGGGCAGGCAGAACGTTTCCCATGACAATGCCCAAGGCCGTACCAAATGCCCAACCGGACATTGCGGGGATAAAGGCACCGTAGGAGTAGAACGGGTCTATCCAGCCAGGGCGGGCGATGGCAATGCCAAACAGCTCGTCGGTAACGTCAAAGCCCACAAGGATACGATGCAACAAACTGGTGCTTGGATGGAAGCGCTGGCTAAGGGCGGTGCTCATAAGCAGGTAGCGCGCGTTGGTAATGAGCGTGACCACGGCCATCTCTAGGTAAGAGGCCTGTGCGGCTATGAGCGTGAAGCCGGCGTATTCTCCAGCCGAGGCGTTGTTAAGAAGGCTTGCAATAAAGCCTTCCTGTGGTGTGAGCCCTGCGTTTCGGGCTGCGATTCCCAGCGAGAAGGCCACCACAAAGTAGCCAAGTCCAATGGGTATGCCGTCGCGAAAACCCTCGCGCAGGGCTCGTCCGTGCTTCATGTATGTGCCCTACGCCAGCTTCTCGACAAAGGCGGCAAACTCGTCGCGGTCCTTTGCGTCCTTGAATCGCGCGATGTAGAAGTCATTGCCTAGGTCGTCAGAGAGAACGTCGGCCATGCGCCCCTGCATGCAGATGACGTCGCCATAGCGCTCCATGATCTGCTCATGGGTGTAGGCGTAGTTGTGAATGTCGCGGCGCGAGGCATAGGTGGCATAGTAGGTCTCGCCGCCCTTGCCCTGCTCCGAGGTTCCAAACGTCACCATGTCGACCCAGATCTGGTAGACATCAAATGAGTGGGCATAGTTGACAAGGTCGGGCGTGTAACCGCCGGGTGCGCGCACGTTGACCTCGAGGCCCACGTAGTCGCCCTTCTTGCCCAAACCGGGCTTGTCTTCGGTCAGGCGGAAGAACTCCATGTGCACAAAGCGGTTGGTGATGCCAAAGCCCTTGATGGCAGCGCGTCCCAACCTGCTGAGCTTGGGGTCAACATCGGGACGGGTGTAGTACCACACGTCCAGCTGCTGCTCGACGGAGGCGGCGATGTCGATGGGATACTCGGAGTGGTTCTCAAAGAGGGTGTTGCCCTCTCCGTCAACAATGGCCTCGTACGAGACAATCTCGCCAGGCACAAACTCCTCAAGCACGTAGGGGGTGTCAAGGTCTTTGCGCAGCAGCTCCTCGAGGGCGGCCTCGTCGGCAATCTTGTGGGCACCCATAGAGCCTACGCCCTTCTCGGGCTTGGCAAAGAGGGGATAGCCTACCTCGCGGGCAAAGGCACGCACGGCGTCTGGGTCGCTCACCTTGATCTGCCGCGCCGTGGGAACACCGCCGGCCGCATAGAACTTCTTCATGTCGGCCTTGCTCTGCCACTGGGACATCAGCTCGGAGCCGGCACCGGTGGTAATGTGGAAGTCGTCACGCAGGCGGGCGTCTTGGCTTAGCCAGTATTCGTTGTTCGACTCAAGCCAGTCGATCTTGCCGTACTTGTACGAGAAGTATGCCACCGCACGAAACGCCTGGTCGTAGTCCTCAAGCGAGGGGACCCAGTAATACTCGTCAAGCGATGCCTTGACCTCGTTGGTAAGGTTGTCGTAGGGCGTGTCACCAATGCCAAGTACCGTGGCGCCGTTCTTGCGCAGGCGATCGCACCAGTTCCAGTAGGTGTCGGGGAACTGCGGAGAGATGAAGACGACGTTCATGGGCACTTCCTTTCTGGGAGGCCGAATGTTGCACGAACAATGGTAGCGCGTGAAGGTTGCAAACGTGTGAAGGTTAGAACATGAAGGGGCGGGGCGCCAAAGGTTATGAGCTTTTGGCGCCCCGCCCCTTGACGGTGCTATTTGATGTGTCTGCCTGTCCTATGGCAGGTTTACTCGGCCTTGGTGTCGGCAGCCTCGGCCTTCTTGGTAGCGGCGGTAGCCTTCTTGGTGGCCGCAGCCTTAGTGGTGGAAGTCTTGGCGGCCGTTGCCTTACGGGCAGTGGTGCTCTTGGCCGCGGTGGTCTTGGTAGCCGTCTTGGCTGCGGTGGCCTTTGCTGCCGGAGCCTTGGAGGCAGTGGTCTTCTTGACGGTGGTGGCGCGCTTGGATGCAGCCTTGGTCGCGCTGGGCTTGACAGCTTCGGCCTTGGTCTCAGCGGTGGCCTCTGCCTTGGTCTCAGCGGTGGCCTCTGCCTTGGTCTCAGCGGTGGCCTCTGCCTTGGTCTCAGCGGTGGCCTCTGCCTTTGCCTCGGTAGCCTTTGCAGCTGCCTTCTTTGTAGCGGCGGCCGTGGTCTTCTTGGCAGCGGTGGCCTTGGTGGCCGTGGCCTTAGGGGCGGCCTTGAGGGTGGTGGTGCGCTTGGCAGCGGGCTTCTTGGCGGGAGCCTTGGCCTCCTGCTTGGCCTCTTCTACGACGGGAGCGGGAGCCTGCTCGGGCTCTGCCTTGGCCGCAGCCTCATTCTGAGCCGTGATGTCGTTCAGGACCTCGTTCATGAAGTAGGGCATCTGCTTGCGCCACCAGGGCCAGTCGTGGTTGACGTCGGTACCCCAGAAGTCGCACCAATGTTTGACGCCCAGGCGGTTGAGCTGGCCGTCAATGTAGTGAAGGTCGTCGATGCCCAGCTCCCAGGCACCCTGGCCTACGCACATGACCAGCTGGCGCTGGTTATAGAGGTCAACGTAGGGGTGGTCGGCAGGCATGTTGGTGAGGAATGCCGGGATGTCGTTGTTGTAGAGGTTCTCGTCCATCCAGTCACCAAAGAAATAGCGGGTGCTGTAGACACCGGACAGTGCAATGCAGCCCTGGAAGAGGTCGGGGCGACGCAGTGCGGCAATGGCGGCGTGCGTGGCACCCATGCTGCAGCCCACAGCAAGCGGACGCAGGTCAGAGTTGTTCCAGGCATGGACGCGCGGAACCAGCTCGTCGGTCACAAACTTGAAGTACTCCTCCTGACGCCAGGCGCGAGCACCCTTGTCGCCGCCCTCATCAGACCAGCTCTCCTCGTCAAGGTTGTCAACAGAGAAGATCTGGATGCGACCGTCGTTGATGAAGGGAGCCAGGACGTCGATCATGCCAAAGTCCTCAAAGTTGTTGCTCTTGGAGTCCTGGCACTGGAAGGCGATGACGGGATAACCGCCCTCGCCATAGACAATCATGGACATGTCCTCATTCAGCACGTCGCTGTGCTGCTTATAGTACTCGCGCTTCATTGTCAAGCACCTCCTGTGTAGGTGGTTACAATCTGTCGGTAGCTAATGCGCTGGTGCGCAAGTCTACACAATCTTGTTCATTTTCGCAGTACCCGCGTGGAGAAAGCATGAAACACGCAGGTAAAAGCGGAGTTTATGGCGTCTGGTACGGCTGTTGCCGCCGGTCA
>JAFWLX010000338.1 GCA_017510875.1 Atopobiaceae bacterium
CCGCCATGGCATAGGCAATCACAAGCGTCTCGTGGTGTGTGGTGGGATACGTGCGACGCTGCTGGTCAAAGATGGAGAGCAGGATAAGGGCCGCCGAGATGTTGAACACAATGTTGTAGAACGCGGGATCCATCTGCTTAAGCACAAGGGCGGTCAGCGAGCAAAGTCCCAGTCCGTTGATAAGCTGGAAGACCCAGTAACGCACCCCCTCCTTCTTGTAGTAGGCGGTGGCGTTGGGGTTGACCCAGCGTCCGTTGCCCAAGAAGATACGGGTGAGCACGCCAATGAGGATGACCGCAAACGATCCTTGGTCCATAGGCAGGTTGATGCCGCGCGCAAAGGCAAAGACCAGGTAACCCGCCACGCCGCCAAAGCCGGCCAAAAGCGACACGATGGGGTCGTGGGTAAACAACAGCGAGTGGTTGATGTCCCATCCCTCAATGTCATAGTGCTTTGCGGCATACGCGGTAGAGACCGATGCCGCGTTAAAGATGATGGCAGGCAGAAAGACCGTGTTCATAAGGGTTTCACTCAAAAACTCGCTCTCGATGCCCACGGCCTTAAGCGTATAGACAAACAATCCTACAAAGCCGGTGACAATAAAGGTCTGGGTGCCGCCAAAGATGCAGCCAACAATGCCAATACAAAATGCAAGCAAAGCAGTTGAAGCACTAAACATGGGTTCCCTCCCTAAGGTTGATAACACTTCTACTTTAGGGGATGCGCATTGACATGTGTACGTAGTCGAAAGATTTGATGGCAAATGGTTCCTTGCCTTTGGTTGGACTATCATGCCATGTGCCGCAGCTTCTTGTGGCCGACAAGCAAACATAAGAAATGGAGTGACCTCTCTTGGGCAAGTCGTCAGCCATCTTTCGGCGAGATATGAAAAGGATTTTGCACAATCCCGTGGCACTGGTGATAGCGCTGGGCATCTGCGTGGTGCCGTGCCTCTATGCGTGGATCAACATTCTTGCCAACTGGGACCCCTACGAGAATACCAGCGACATGCCTGTTGCGGTGGTCAACGAGGACAAACCCGTCAAGCTCGATGACCTGGGGACCATCTGTACCGGCGACATGCTGGTAGAGGCGCTGGAAGAAAACGACAAGATAGGCTGGACCTTTGTTGACGAGAAGACGGCCCTAGAGGGCGTGCGCTCGGGCGACATCTATGCCGCCATCGTGATACCCGAGGACTTTACCCAGACCCTCACGGGCATACTGGACGGCAAGGTAGAGAAGGCGCACCTCAAGTACTACGTCAACGAGAAGGTCAACGCCATTGCCCCCAAGGTGACCGATACCGGCGCCTCAACCATCGAGACCCAGATAGACAACCAGTTTGTTGCCACGGTGGGCAAGGTGGTCACCGAGAAGCTGGGTGGAGTGGCAGGTCGGCTGTCCGCAGGCTCCAAAGACGCTGTGGATGATGCGGCTACCTCGCTTGACAAGGTGCATGTGACGCTCGTCAAGGTCGATGCGCAGCTGGGAGACCTCTCCTCCAGCTTGGCTGCGGCTCAAAAGGCGCTCTCTGACGCGTCGAAGGCCATGTCCTCGTTTGAGGGCAAAGGCAAAGATGTGGGCACCAAGATCGAGACCACTCTCGAGGGCTTTGCTGACACGCGCGCCAACGCAAACAACCTCATGACCGACATCAATGCGGCGCTTGATGGCGGCGTGCACACCATCTCGTCGCTCTCCTCGCAGGCAAGCTATGACGTGTCGTCGTTGGCCGGCGACATAGCGCTTGCGCAGTCGCAGGTAAACGCTGCCATCCGTGCGCTCGAGCGCGACCTCTCTGACAACGAGGCGCTTGTGGCCAAGGTAAACGACGCGCACGACCTTATTGTGAACATCAATCCTGCAGACGAGCAGACCGAGGCCACCCGCATCGAGATAGAGCGCCAGCTGGCCGACGAGCGCGACCTGCTTTTGCAGATCTCCGACCAGCAGACGGCCAAGCTCGACGAACTGCGCGGTCTGGCGCAGCGTCTTGAGGCCGCGGCCAACGAGGTTGCCAATCTCTCCAACTCCCTTGACTCCAAGATGCAAGGCGCCTCGAAGGCCATGTTGGATGCGCAGGCAGGTGCTGTGAGCACAAGCCTGCTTGAGGTGAACAACGCGCTCGACTCGTTTGTGCAGGTGGCAAAGCAGCTTGAGTCGGCCATGAAGTTGGTTGACCCCGTGGTCAGCGAGACCGTCTCGGTGACCAAGCAGCTTTCCGACACCTTGGGCGAGACCGACAGCGCTCTTTCGGCGACGCGCACCTCCATTCAGGGCATTGCGCAGTCGCTTGACTCGCTTGCCAACGAGCTGGCCGCCATCCGCGCCTCAGAGGCCTGGTCGCTCCTCACCGACCTCTCGTCCGCCAATCCCCAGCTGGTGCACGACTTTATGGTGGCTCCTGTAGAGATCAACGAGAAGGCGCTCTTCCCGGTAGAGAACTACGCCTCGGGCATTGCCCCCTTCTTCACAAGCCTGGCCTTGTGGGTGGGCGGCATTGCCCTTGTGGCCATCTTCAAGCTTGAGGTTGATGAGGAAGGCGTAGGCAAAATCCGCCCTTGGCAGGCCTACTTTGGCCGCTGGATGCTCTTTGTGGTGCTGGGCCTTTTGCAGGCCATCGTTTGCTGCACGGGCGATCTGCTCATAGGCATCCAGTGCGTCTACCCCTGGGCGTTCTACCTCTCGGCCATCGTCGCCTCGTTTGTGTTTGTCAACATCATCTTCTCGCTGTCGGTGGCCTTCAAGCACTTTGGCAAGGCGCTTGCCTTTACGCTCATCATCCTGCAGGTTCCCGGCTCTGCCGGCATGTATCCCATCGAGATGATGCCGTCGGTCTTCCAGGCCATTAACCCCTGGCTGCCCTTTACGTACTCAAACAACGCCCTGCGCGAGGCCGTGGCAGGCTTTTACGGCTCAAACCTGGCCTACAACCTGTTCATGCTGCTTCTGTTTGTGATTCCGGCCATCCTTCTGGGGGTAACGGCGCGCAGCCACCTTATCAACGTCAACGCCCTGGTAGACCGACGTCTGCGTGAGACCGACCACCTTATGGTGAGCGAACCGGTGGCCATTGAGGGCAACCGGTACCGCCTTGCCACCGTGGTCAAGGCCATCCATTGCCCCCAGGAGTATCACGACACCTTTGAGCAGCGCAGCCGTGCGTTTGAGAAGAGCTATCCGGCCCTGGTGCGCCGGGGTCTTTTGGCGCTTTTGGTGGTGCCGCTCGTGCTCTTTGGCTTCATGCTGCTGTTTGACGCCAACGACGCCAAGCTCCCGCTGCTTGCCTGCCTGGTGGTCTCGCTTCTGGTCATTGGCTTCTACCTTGTGCTGGTCGAGTACTTCCACGATCGCATAGAGCACAAGATGGCGCTCACCGACCTCTCCGGCCAAGAGCTTGAGGGCCTCTTGCAAGAGGCGCTGCGCGAGGAGGTGCTGCCGTCGGTTCCCATCGATGCCATTCTCGAGCGGCAGGCTGCGCGCCCCGACCTTGGTGCAAGCGTCGCAGAGTTTATCAGGCAGAGACGAGAGGCTCGCGCGGCAGCGGATACCGCCCCAGACGACGAGCCCTCGAAGGGAGGTGATGAGCAATGAGTCGCATTCTGGCAGTCTTTCGCCGTGACCTTGCGCACGTAAAGCGCAACGTCATTGCCCTGCTCGTATGTGGTGGCCTGGCCATCATGCCCTCGCTCTACGCTTGGTTCAACATCATTGGCGGTTGGGACCCCTATGCCAACACCGGTCAGGTTAAGGTGGCGCTCGCCAACTCTGACGAGGGCGTGACGGGGAGCATCGTGCCCTTCCGCATCAACGTGGGCGAGCGTGTGGTCAGCTCGCTTGCAGGCAGCAAGAAGATTGGATACGTGGTTACTAGCGAGGAAGACGCCGTAGAGGGCGTGCGCTCGGGCAAGTACTATGCCGCGTTGGTCATCCCCAAGGACTTCTCGGACAACCTGCTGAGCGTGATGACCAAAAATCCCACGCACCCCCAGCTTGACTACTATGTCAACGAAAAGCGCAATGCCATAGCCTCTATCGTCACGGGCAAGGCCTCGGGGTCGGTGCAGAACCTGGTTGACGCGGGCTTTACCGAGGCGGTCATGGAGTCGACGGCCGACCTCTTTGACGAGCTTACGGGCGTGCTTGACGACGAGGGGCTCATCTCGCTTACCTCCACGCTCAACGGCGCACTTGACGAGTCGTTGCGTGCCATCAGGCGCTCGTCCGACGACATCAAGGCATACAAAGAGGTCGTGTCATCAATCCGCAGCGTTGTGGACAGCTCGTCGACCATCGTGGGCGACAACTCAAGCTCGCTTGATGCGGCAAGCATGCTGTCCGAGGCGGCCGAGGGCGTGCGCCACTTTGACACGGCGGCCACAACCGCCAAGGATGCTGCCTCCTCGGCCATCGACGCGGGCTCTGCCGCCTCGCAGGACCTTGAGGTTGCCATTGACGAGGCGTTTGACAAGGCCGATGGCAAGGTGGACGACCTGGCAGCGGCCCTGGGCAGCGCAAACGATGTTGCCCGCGCCCGCAGGGACGACCTGCAGAGCTTCTATGACACCCTTGATGCACTGAACGGCGAGGTCTACTCGTTTACACGCGATCTTGAGTTTGACGGCCGCGTTGCCGACGTGGACATCGAGTATGCCCATACGGTGCAAAACGACATCTCGGACGCCCAGTCCCGCGTGTCAAATGCCCTGTCCTACCTTGACGACCTCATCGAGCTTAACGACAAGACCGTGGCCGACCTGCAGACGACCAAGGACAACTCGGCAGCTAACCGTCAGGAGCTCAAGGCGATGGCCGCGCAGGCGCGCGAGGGCATCGACGCGGTGCGTGCGGGGTACAACGACGACCTAAGCGGCTCTTTGGACCAGCTTGCGGACGTTATTGACAACGCCGCTGCCGAGGCAACCAGCATCTCATCAACGCTCAAGGGGACGGCAGGGGAGTTCTCGCCCCTAGTGGCCGATGCCTCCAAGGGCATCAAAGAGCTTGAGGAATCGCTCGACAAGGCCTCCACGCGCCTGGGCAAGATTGCTGACAAGCTGGATGACCTGCGCAATCGCCTATCGTCTGCCGCGTCTTCTGGTGACACCGAGCTCATTCGCACCATCATGGGCAACGACCCCACGACGCTGGCCGACTTCTTTGCAGCGCCCATCGCGCTTGACCGCGAGGCGCTCTATCCGGTTGAGAACAACGGCTCGGCCATGACGCCCTACTACACCACCATGGCGCTGTGGGTGGGCGGCACCCTGATGGGCGTGCTGCTCTACGCGGCCCTCTCCGAGCGCGCGCTCAAGGCAACAAAGGCCTCGCCCACGCAGGCCTACTTTGGCCGCCTGGCGTTCTTCTTGCTCATTGGGGCTTGCCAGTCAACCATCCTTCTTCTGGGCGACCTCTTCTTCCTGGACGTCCAGTGCCAGCATCCGGTGCTCTTCATGCTGACCGGCTGGGTGGCGTCTACCGTGTTCATCAACATCATCTACTCGCTTGCCACCTCGTTTGGCGATGCGGGCAAGGCGATTGCCGTCTTTCTCATGGTGGTGCAGGTGGCGGGCTCTGGTGGCACCTTCCCC
The DNA here is from genome assembly GCA_017510875.1 of Atopobiaceae bacterium. Classification (GTDB taxonomy): domain Bacteria; phylum Actinomycetota; class Coriobacteriia; order Coriobacteriales; family Atopobiaceae; genus UBA1367. Next base: position 5,595 of record JAFWLX010000338.1, read on the forward strand.
GTGCAGATGCTGCCCAAGCCCTTCCAGATGGCCTATCCGTTCTTGCCCTTCGTGCACTCCGAGAACGCCATGCGCTCCGCCATGTTTGGAACCTACGGTAACGATTGGATCAGCGAGATTGCGCTGCTCGCGGCCTTCCTGATTCCGGCGTTGTTGCTGGGCCTGGTGCTGAGCAAGCCCTTTGCCCCCATAAACGAGTGGATCGAGGAGAAGCTCGAGGAGACCAAGCTCATGTAACAGGTGCTTGGCGC
>JAFWLX010000339.1 GCA_017510875.1 Atopobiaceae bacterium
GAGGCCAAATACCAGAAGTATGGCTAGCATGTACCCTACGGCATCAAGAATCAGGTCCTTTGGGTCAAAGTGACGACCGGGTACAAAGGTCTTGTGTATCTCGTCGACGAGCGATGCACCAAGGCAGACGAGTGCCGTAAGGACCGCTGTACGCGGCCCCGGCCCCATAAGCTGCAACGCTAGCGCCGAAGCTGCAAGCCCCAGCGCCCCAAACTCAACAACGTGCGCCAAACGCCTGATGGTGAGCCCAAACCAGGTGGGCTCACCAGCGCTACCGGTGCCCGTAGGTGGAAACACGCGAACAAGCCATTGTTCAACGCGCCAGGAAAGATTGGAGGTGTCCTTGGTGCTTTGCTGTGTAAGCGCAAAGATGCCGCCAAGGATGACAAGGAGCAAAACAAGTAATAGGACACTGCGACGATCCATGTGACCTCCGTTAACGTAATTGTTCTCATGAGTGTAGCCGTTCTTGACATGCGCCAGAAGCGCCTCTAGCACACAGCTTCCGCTTTCGTATGACCGATAGTCGCCAATCATTAAAGAGCGTAAAAAAGAGGACGCGCAAAGGCTTTGTTCGTAGTACGGTAAAGGGGTCATGCGAATGGTGGCACGAGCGGACTTGGCCGAGAGGGGCACTTCATGTCCATATCAAAGATTGTAATCACTGGTGGACCGTGCGGCGGAAAGACCTCGGCGGTCAGCCGCATCCAGACGGCCTTGTCACACCTGGGCTATACGGTACTGGTGGTGCCCGAGACGGCAACGGCCCTCATCGGCGGTGGCGTTGCCCCTTGGACCTGCGGCTCCAACGAGGAGTACCAAAAGTGCCAGATGAAGATGCAAATGCAGAAAGAGCAGATCTTTGAGCAGGCTGCTGACACTATGGCCAATGACAAGGTGCTCATTGTGTGTGACCGTGGCGAGCTGGACAACAAGGCCTACATGACCGAGGAGGAGTTTGCCCACGTGCTTGACTATCTTGGTGTGACCGAGATAGAGCTGCGCGACAGCTACGACGCAGTCTTTCATATGGTCACGGCTGCCAAGGGTGCCGAGCGCTTCTATACGCTGGAGAACAACGAGGCGCGCTACGAGACAGTGGAGCAGGCTCGCGAGCTTGACGACCGCTTTATCGAGGCGTGGACAGGGCATCCCTACTTCCGCATCCTCGACAACCGCGGCGACTTTGAGCAGAAGCTGCGCGCCCTTATCCGCGAGATCACCTACTTCCTGGGCGAGCTGACGCCCTTTGAGAACGAGCGCAAGTTTCTTATCGAATATCCCGACCTCGAGCAGCTTGAGCAGATGCCCAACTGCCAGAAGGTACACATCAACCAGCACTACCTGCGCTCTGACCCAGACCGCGAGATTCGCATTCGGCAGCGCGGCACCTCGGAGGGAAGCGTCTTCACCTTCACTGAAAAGAGCATCGAGGGCACGCGCAAACATCTGGTGCGCCAACGTAAGCTTAACGCTCGCGAGTACGAGATGCTGCTTTTGCAGGCCGACCCAAAGATGCGCGAGATCAGCAAGACGCGCTACTGCCTCTCGTTTGAGGGCCAATACTTTGAGATTGACGTCTTCCCCTGCTGGGATGACCAAGCCATTGCCGAGATTGAGCTCTCGAGCGAGGACGTCGAGGTGGTGTTCCCGCCTCAGATCAAGGTGATTCGCGAGGTGACGGGCAATCCCAACTACCGCAACGCTGTCATAGCCTCAAAGCCTAAGGGTGCCACACACTAGTCGCCAGCTAATCACTCACCTGCAGACGCACGAGAAAGGCAGTTCCATGCCAGAGATCACCAAGATTGTTGTTACCGGTGGGCCGTGCGGCGGCAAGACCACCGCGCTTGCCAGCATCCGGCAGGCCTTCTCGCGCCTTGGATACAGGGTGATTACAGTGCCCGAGCCAGCTACCGAGTTCAAGTCAAACGGTGTGCTGCCGTGGGAATGCAGCTCGGACGAGGAGTACCAGCGCTGCCAGATGGAAGTGCAGATTACGCGCGAGCACTGCTTTGAGCGCGCTGCACGCGGTATGGACTGCGACAAGGTGCTTATTGTGTGCGACCGAGGCATGCTTGACAACAAGCATTACATGACCGAGGACGAGTTTGCCCGCGTGATCAAGGACCTGGGATATACCGAGATTGAGCTGCGAGACAGCTATGACGCAGTGTTTCACCTGGTTACGGCGGCTAAGGGCGCCGAGGAGTTCTACACCAACGACAACAACTCGGCGCGCCATGAGACCCTTGAAGAGGCGGCCGCCATGGACGACGACTTCATTGCCGCCTGGACAGGGCATCCGCACCTGCGCGTGATTGACAACTCAACTGACTTTGAGGGCAAGATGCGCCGGCTCATCCGCGAGATCTCGTACGTGCTGGGCGAGCTGGTTCCCTATGAGATAGAGCGCAAGTACCTTATTGAGTACCCAGATGTGGTGTGGCTCGAGAGCCAGCCCAGCTGCAGGCGCGTGAAGATCGTGCAGCACTACCTTAAGTCAAACGAGGGCAACGAGATACGCATCAGGTGCTGCAGCGAAGACAAGGGCAAGGGGCACTCGTATTCGCTTACCGAGAAGAGCCTAAAGGACGGAAAGAAGTACCTGGTGCGTCGTCAGCACCTTACCAAGCGCGAGTACAGGAACCTGCTCTCGCAGGCCGACCCCCACTGCCGCCCCCTCAAGAGGACCCGCTACTGTCTCATGTACGACGGACAGTACTTTGAGATTGACCTCTATCCCCAGTGGACGGATAGGGCCGTGGCCAAGATCGAGCTCTCAAGTGAGGAAGAAGAGGTGCGCTTCCCGCCTCAGATTACGGTGATTCGCGAGATTACGGGCGACCCGGAGTATCGCAATGCCTACTTGGCCAAATGCGCTAAAAAGAAACAATAACGTTGGTGTGTTTTCGCTCCGTGCGCGGTATCATTGAATCCCGTAGGTATTGAGTTATGTCTACGGGAGGCCTCTTATGACAAAGCATGTGTTTGTGACCGGCGGTGTCGTCTCGGCTCTGGGCAAGGGGATTACGGCGGCTTCGCTTGCGCGGTTGCTTAAGGCGCGTGGGTATCGCGTGATGATGCAGAAGGCCGATCCTTACCTTAACGTTGACCCCGGCACCATGAGCCCCTTCCAGCATGGCGAGGTCTTTGTTACCGAGGATGGCAAAGAGACCGACCTCGACCTGGGCCATTACGAGCGCTTTGTGAACGAGAACCTCACGCGCGAGTCAAACTTTACCACGGGCCTCATCTACCAAAGCCTCATCAGGCGCGAGCGCCGCGGTGACTTCCTTGGCGGAACGGTGCAGGTCATACCCCATGTCACCGACGAGATAAAGGACCGCTTTCGTCGCATAGAAGAGATGACCTCGGCCGAAGTGGTCATCACCGAGCTGGGCGGCACCATAGGAGACATCGAGGGCCAGCCCTTTGTCGAGGCCATGCGCCAGTTCCGTCGCGAGAAGGGAGTGGGGGAGACGCTGGTGGTGCACGTGAGCCTTGTGCCCTACATCGCCGCCGCCCACGAGATAAAGACCAAGCCCACGCAGCATTCCGTAAAGGAGCTGCGTTCCATGGGCATTCAGCCCGATCTTATCGTGTGTCGTTCTGACCACGAGGTGGACGCCTCGGTGCGTGCCAAGATTGCAAGCTTCTGCGACGTGGACGAGACCTGCGTGTTTGAGAACTCGGACTGTCCCTCCATCTATGATGTGCCGGCGCACCTTGCCGCACAGGGCTTTGACGTGAAGGTCTGCGAGCTGTTGGGCCTTGACCCCAAGCAAAGCGACATGAGCAGCTGGTATTCGTTTACCGAAGCCATGCACGAGGCCAACGCGCTGCCCGATATTACGCGCATTGCGGTGGTGGGAAAGTACACCGCGCTTCCCGACGCCTACCTCTCGGTGATAGAGGCGCTGCATCACTCCGGCGTGTACTACGGCCGTCACGTTGAGATTACGCTGGTAAATGGCGACGAGATCAGCGACTCCAACGTGGACGAGGTGCTGGCGGGCTATGACGGCATCCTTGTGCCGGGAGGCTTTGGGCATCGCGGCTTTGAGGGCAAGATCTGTGCGGCACACAAGGCTCGCACCGAGCGCATTCCCTACTTGGGCATATGCTTGGGCCTGCAGGTTGCGGTGGCGGAGTTTGCCCGCAGCGCCTGCGGCCTGACGGATGCCAGCTCGGCCGAGTTCAACACGCCCGAGTACACATGCCCGAATCCCGTGATTGACATCATGCCCGACCAGCAGGGCGTTGACGACAAGGGCGGGACCATGCGCCTGGGCGCCTATCCCTGCAAGCTGACAGAGGGCACCCTTGCGCGCGAGGCCTACGAGAGCGAGCTGGTGTACGAGCGCCACCGCCACCGCTTTGAGGTCAACAACGCCTACCGCGAGCGCCTGTGCGAGGAGGGGCTGGTGATATCGGGCCTCTCACCTGACGACCGCCTGGTAGAGATGATCGAGCTGCCCGAATCCGTTCACCCGTGGTTTGTGGCAAGCCAGGCCCATCCCGAGTTCAAAAGCCGTCCCAACATGCCAAGCCCCCTCTTCCGTGAGTTTGTGCGCGCGGCCATTGCGCATCACGAGGGGGTAAGCCGCAAGGACTTGGGCGTGCACGGGGTCACCGTTCTGCCCGACGCCAAGCAGGCAAAGGTGTAAGCGCCATGCGGCTTGAGCGGGCGGTTGACGAGTACCTTGACTACCTTGCCGTCGAGCGGGGCGCATCGCCTAACACCATCGAGGGCTACGGGCGCGACCTGCGCAGGTACACAGACTATCTTGAGGGATGCGGCGTTACGGCTCCGCAGGAGGTGACGCGCGAGCTTGTGGCCGCTTATGTGACGGCCCTGCAGGAGGTGGGGCTAGCGCCGGCCTCGGTGGAGCGTGCCGTATCGGCCTGCAAGGGCCTCCATCGCTTTATGGTTGCCGAGCATATCTGCGAGGAGCACCCCACGGCCGATCTGCCTCTTCCCAAGAAGCCTGTGCGCCTGCCCGACGTGCTCTCGCGCGAGCAGGTGGCAGCCATGCTCGACGAGGCCAACTTTGCCTATGACGACGACCCGTCAAAGACGCCGCGCAAAAATGCCCTGGCACGGGCATCCCTTCAGCGCGACAGAACGATGCTCGAGGTTCTCTATGGCTGTGGTCTGCGCGTGAGCGAGCTTTGCGGGCTTGACCTGCGCGAGGTGATGCTAGAAGACGAGGTGCTGCGCGTGCTGGGCAAGGGCTCCAAGGAGCGCGTGGTGCCCATCATGGGCACGGCAGCCCGTGCCATGGCGGACTATCTTGACCAGTGGCGTGGCGTCTTGGCCTTTTCGGGTGCTCCCACACCTGCCGTGTTTCTCAATGCGCGGGGCGGGCGCATATCGCGTCAGTCGGCGCACGCCATCTGCGAGAAGTACGGACGCATCTATGGTGGCCGCGAGGGGCTTCACCCGCACACCTTGCGTCACAGCTTTGCCACGCACATGCTGGAGGGCGGAGCCGACCTGCGTGTGGTACAGGAACTGCTGGGACATGCAAGCATTTCTACCACGCAGCTCTACACGCACATAGACCGTACGCACATCCGAATGGTGTATCTGCAAGCCCATCCGCGGGCAGGCTCTGCGCATAAAAATGCGGTCGTAGTATACTGACACAGTCGACGGTATCGCATGCAAGCCACGGAGATCCGCCAATGAGCACAGACCTTGACGACTACATTGCCCGCACGTTTGACCAGGCACTTGAGAGTGGCTACATTCAGCCCTTCTATCAGCCTGTCATTCGTTCCATCTCAAACAAGCTCTGCAGCTTTGAGGCACTTGCTCGCTGGATAGACCCCAAACGTGGCATGATCAGTCCTGGCAGCTTTATCCCTGTGCTCGAGCGCATGGAAAAGATACATCTCTTGGACATCCATATCGTCAGGCAAGTGTGCGCAAGGATCCGTCGCAGTGTCGATGCCGGCGAGACTCCGGTACCTGTCTCGGTCAATCTATCGCGCCTAGACTTTGAGCTCTGCGACATCTTTGCCGAGGTAATGGATGCCGTGAGCACCTATCAGATTCCACGGAGCTTTCTCTACATCGAGATTACCGAGAGCCTTGTGGCCGAGCGGGGCAGCGCCATGCGCAAGGAGATCGACCGTTTTCGCGCTGCTGGCTTTCAGGTGTGGATGGACGACTTTGGAAGCGGCTACTCGTCGCTCAATGTGCTTAAGGACTTCTCCTTTGACGAGATAAAGCTTGACATGGGCTTTCTCTCGTCCTTTGACCATCGCTCGCGCCGCATCATGGCGTCGATTGTACAGATGGCAAAAGGGTTGGGCATGCACACCCTTACCGAGGGCGTTGAGACTGCCGAGCAAGTAAGCTATATGCATAACATTGGCTGCGAGAAGCTGCAAGGCTTCTTCTTTGGCAAGCCGGCACCCTACGAGGAGTCGCTTGCGCATATGGCTACGCAGGGCATCGAGATAGAGACGCCCGTCGAGCGCGGCTACTACGACGACATAGGCAAGGTGGACTTCTTAAGCGCCGTTCCCTTCATGACGCAGGGCGAGAAGGAATCGCTTGCCACGGCTCGCCAGCTCAACAGCATTCCTCTTGCTCTGGCTGAGGCGCGCAGGGACAGCTTTAGCGTTCTGTTCTACAACAGTGCCTTTGAAGACACCGCCCGGGGCACCGGAATGATAGGCAATATCTTCTCGCAAGTGACGCTGCGCAAACCGCAGCCCTACTCGCTTTTGCCCAAGCGCGTCATCAGCCTCACGGACTCTACGCGTTCTGGTCATGAAGGGCGGATGTTCTTCATCTCTAACGAGGAGTATTACGAGATTCGGGCAAAATGCGTGGCGCAGACGCGAGAGGCCTACTGCGTGCTCTTTAGCATGAGCAACCTCTCCAAGGCCTCTGAGGTAGAGAAGACCAGCCGGCTTGACGAGGGTCTGCGGCAGATATACTCGCTCTACGAGCGCATCACCCTTTTTGATGCCGAGACTGACAGCCTTCTGCCATTGTATGTGGGGACCAGAGAAGACGTTGTCTCGGGTCGCAGCAACCTGCGCAGGCTTTCCCGCGAGTACTGCGAGCGGCTGATCTACCCCGAGGATCGCAAGGAGTACCTGGAGTTATTGGACCTTGACACGCTTGACGACC
>JAFWLX010000340.1 GCA_017510875.1 Atopobiaceae bacterium
CCCTCGTCGTCCTTGTACGTGTCAAGGTCGGCGTTCCACTGAGCCTCAAAGCCCTCGTACAGGTCGTGCGGATGCACGTGCGAGACGATGTCGGGACCCTGCTTCTTCCAGCGCTTGAGCATGGCGGCATCGAAGATGGCGTAGCCGACCTTGCCGGGCAGGTGGTTGATGGCATTGCCCACGATGGTGGTGTTGAAGACCTCGTCCTCGGGCATAAAGCGCTCGCCCAGACGGTCGCACCAGTAGCAGGGCTGACGGAAGGCACCCTCGACGTAGAAGTGGTTCATGTTGTCGGGAAGCTGGTACATCATCTCCATGGTAACGGGGGTGTGGCCCGCGCCAACCTCATGGCACATGTTGAAGCCATCGCCGTCCATGCCGGGAATAGCAAAAGAGAAGAGGTTCTTGCCCCAGTCGAGCCCAATGAGTTCCTTGATCATCTTGGTGTTGTGACCAAAGCCACCGGTAGCGACGATCGCGGCCTTGCAGGCAATCTCGATCTGCTCGCCGGACTTGTCGACGGCCTTGACGCCGCAGATCTTGCCCTCGTCGTCGGTGATGAGACCGGTTCCTGGGGTCTCGAGCATAAACTCAACACCAAGCTCCTGGGCCTTCTCGGTCATGCGCTTGGTCATGGTCGTCGCGGCACGCGGGCCGGGCTCGGAGCCGTCCTCGGGCTGCACCACATGCCAGGTGTACTCACCGTCGGCATAGGCCTTGGTGCGCTCGCCAGCACGGAACGCAGGGCGAACGCTGTGGAACTGCACGCCCATGTCCATGAGCCACTGGATGGTGTCGCCGGACTTGTCGTAGTACGCCTTAACCAGCTTGGCGTCCACCTGATAGTGGGTGTAGAACATGTGACGACGGAAGAGCTCGCCCGGCGTCAGGGTAATGCCGCTCATCTTCTGCACAGGGGAACCTGCGGCACAGGGGCCCATGCCCATGTTTGCGGCGCCGCCAGTATTGGATGCCTTCTCCAGGCAAATGACACTCGCGCCGTTCTCTGCCGCAGAAATTGCGGCCGCAAGACCAGACAGGCCAGCTGCCACGACGACGACATCGCACTCAAGCTGCTTCATAGAACTCCTCCTAAAAATACCGAACCTACCTAATTACATATTGCGCCCGCAGCCACTCGCCCACAATGTGCGTACGAACGAACTGTGGAGCAAGAGAGCGGCGGGCGACTGTGCGTAAGACTAGTTGCGGGTACCGAGTTGCTGGAACTTCGCGTAGCGTTCGTCATCGGAAGGCTTGGTTGGCGACAAGAACGCCTTGTAGCCAGCGACGCGCTCCTTGTACTGCGGCGTCTTTTGCAGCTCGGCAAGAATGCCCTCGTTGCGACCGATGTCCTCGCCGTGGATCTGCTTGCCGGCCATGGTGTCGTGCGCGCGTTCGCGGCCCTTCTCGTCGTACATGCCGGGGAATGCGGGGGCGCCGTCCTTGTCCAGAATCACGTTGCCGTTCTCGTCGGTGAGGTCGTGCTCGGCGTACTCAACGGTAACCGCACCGTCCTTGGTGAGCACGATCTTGCCCTGCAGGCCGCATACGCAGCATACGGCGCGGTTCGTGCCGGGATACAGATAGAAGTCGTTGCAGTTGCAGTGCGGGCACACGCCCTTCTCGCCCTGGTACTCGGCGTTCTCGGGGTCCTTGGCAGCCTTGGCGAGGTTGACACCGATCTGGTGGGCACGAGCCACGACCTCGTCCTTCATGAGTGCGGTCTTGGACCAAGCGATCCATTCATTGTCGATGACCTTCCATGCCGGCGTCATCGACTGAATCTGGTGATCGGACTGGATGTGCGTGCCCCAGTCAGAGCCACCGATGCCAATGTAGGACACGGGAATGCCGGTGTGGAACACGCACTCAGGCGGAATGGTTCCCTTGCCGCCATGCTCGAGCATGCCCTTGGCAATCTGCATGCCGATGAAGTTGTTACCCGTGTCCATGCGCGGTCCAAAGCGATCCATGATGGTATGGAAGAGGCCAGAGGCACCCGTCTCGAAGATGGGGTCGACCATGATGATGCCGTCGGAGGTGAACATCTTCCAAGCCAGCCAGTCGAAGTCGTCCTTGTGAATGCACATGTTGCCTCGACCGCTCATAAGCGCCTTAACGCAGGCAATGCAGCCGGTGCAGTGCTTGATGTCAAGATCCTGCGCGCGAATGAACTCGACCTCGCAGCCTTCCTCCTGGGCTCCCTTGAGCACCTCTTTGCAAATAGAATCGTTGTTGCCGTTTCTTGTGCCAAACGACACGCCCAGAATCTTGGTCATACCGACCCCTCTCGACTTAGGGAAACACCCTTTCCAGCACGATTACCAACGGTTCCAGAATACGGATAAAACCGCTGTGCAATCGTACAGAAGTATCTAAACGTTTTTATGCTGGGTTATTCAGTTGACCATATGGGCAAGGTTTGCAGCAAGGAACGATGCTGGAACAACGACCGCCTAATCACCGTCTACGGTGTAACTGCGCAAGTCCACGTGGAAGCGCCCGCCCAAGCCATCCAGCACGTGTGCGGTAAAGGCGAGGGCAAGGCGGTCCTCCCCGTCCTTGAGCTCGAGGAAGAAGAGTTCACGAACCTTGTTGACTCGATAGAAGTAGGTGTTGCGATGCACGTTGAGCGCCTCTGCCGCATCGGCCGGGCTCCCCGGATGGGTTACCGACATGAGAGCCGTTTGGAAGTACTGGGTCCCGTGCTTTTGGTCGTAGATCTGC
>JAFWLX010000026.1 GCA_017510875.1 Atopobiaceae bacterium
GTGGCTCGGCGTAGGACTTCACAGCGGGTATGGGAGTGCTCCGCGGATGTACGTCAAGCGGGGCTATGTCCCGGATGGAACCGGCGTCTGGTACCGAGATAGACCATGCGCCCAATACGAAACAGGAATCGCAAACGACGATGATCTCGTCCTATTCCTCTCCAAGAGGATAGAGCGGTAGATAGCCAGGCCAATTCCAATTTGCGTAGAAGAGTTTCTTACGCACCCCGTAGGACGTCATCTATCATTGCGTAGAATGGCGATAAGGAAGGCGAAAAAGGCAGGTGGGCATGCGTATCGACTGGGAAGAAGGCTTCGAGATAGGCACGACCATGGGTGATGGGATGGTGAGAATAGCGGCCAACAAGGAAGGGCTCGTCTCCCTGGCAAATATCCTCCTGGCATTAGCGGAGGAGAGCCCAGGTTCCCACATCCACCTTGACGAGGACAACTCCCTCGAGGACGGCTCCTGCGAACTCGTCATCGAGAGAGTCTAGTCATATCATTTGATATGAACAAAAGCGCTAGCAAGAAGGACGATTCAACCTCTGAACACATCAGCGAGCATCACAGCTTCTCACGAGGAGGCCTAACATGACACATGAGACCGACCGTCTGATACTGCGGCCATGGGAAGAGGCAGATGCTGAAGAGCTGTATCGCTATGCAAGCCATCCCGATGTGGGGCCAATCGCAGGCTGGCCCGTGCACACGAGCGTCGAGAACAGCCGCCAGATCATACGTGACGTGCTCTCGGCGCCCGAGACGTATGCCGTTGTGTTGAAGGAGACGGGACGTCCCGTGGGGTGCGTCGGCCTCATGATTGGCACTGCAAGCAACATCGGCATCCCTGACACAGAGGGCGAGATAGGCTATTGGATCGGCGTACCCTACTGGGGCCAGGGCCTTATCCCGGAGGCCGTGCGTGCCATCATACGCTATGCGTTCCTAGACCTTGGCCTCAAGAAGCTCTGGTGCGGGTACTTTGACGGAAACGAGAAGTCAAAGCGCGTCCAAGAGAAGTGCGGGTTTCGCTACCACCACACTGCTCAGGATGTTCCCTGCCAGATAGAGGGTCTGCTCAGAACGGAGCATGTCAACTGCATCACGAGGGAAGAGTGGGACAAGGCCCGCGCACAGGATGGCAACAATCACAGGTCGCGGTAGTCAACGAGCCTTAGGTTGTCCTGCTCTTCAAGCCACGTGCGCAGCGCGGGGTCAATAAGTGCGTCTACCTCCTTGGTGCGATTAACCGTAAGGCTCGAGTTGCCCAAGATAAAGGCGTCGAGGTATCCGGGGTGGAAGACGGCCACGTAAGTGTCGCCATCGGCCATCTCGTTTACGATTCGCTTGAGCATTGACGTGGGGTCGTACTTCTCGGGCGGCAAAAAGGCGTCCTCGCAAACTTGCTTAACCGCTCATGGTGTCAAAGCGATCGATGCGCAAGAGTATCTGCTCGATATCGAGCAAGCACCAGATACGTGCTGTTACGCCCCGTGTGGTGGTGATACGCAGGTCGTGCAGGTGAGGACCAAGAAACGAGGGTATCCACTCCATGCGATCGATTCGGCCATAGGGAATCGTCTTGGTACGGCCAAACGGTGGGCGTACCAGCAGCTCGTCATCATAGGCCATCACCTGGTAGCGCATGACCGCCGCAAGCATCAACAGCAGCGTAAGCTGAAACGAGAGAAAGAACGCGAGCGGCACAAGAGGATCAGCCGAGAACACACCCAAATGGCAGAGCCAACCCACAAGGCCACCCACAACGCCCATGAAGACCATCACGAGCACAAAGGTGCGCGAGACTACCAGTGACACCGAGTAGGTGTCATGATGCAGGTGATGACGCTCGGAGATGGGTGTGCCCGAGAGCATCACGATGACAAGCGCACAGAGGGGAAGCGCAATGACCGCTATGAGCAGCTGCTTAAAGCCCAGCATGTTCTCCCCTCTTTCGTGATTAGGCGACACACGTACAAACTGCAGTCTATACCTGCAAGAATGGATGCGCAACGGACACGCAGCTCCCCGGGCGCCACCCGAGGAGCCGCGCCGCGTACCTTAGCTGATTACACCTGCCTGCTGCTTGGCCTGCTCTATCTGCGCAAGCTGCTCGGGTGACAGGTGGATGGGACCTGCGGTCTCACCGCGGGCGTCAAGGTCGTCGCCCTCAAGCGTGAACGAACCGTTCTCGCGCATGTTCTCTTTGGCCACGCTGATCATGAGCTTGATACGGTTGAGCTGGTTGACCTCCGAGGCACCTGGATCGTAGTCCACCGCCACGATGTTGCTGGCGGGATACATCTGCCGCAGCCGCTTGATGACCGACTTGCCCACCACATGGTTGGGCATACAGGCAAAGGGTTGCGCACACACCACGTTAGGAGTGCCCGACTCAATGAGCTCGATCATCTCGGCCGTAAGCAGCCAGCCCTCGCCCATGTTGTTGCACAGCGACAGCACGCGACTGGCCTTGTTTGCCAGATCAAAGATGGAGGGATACGGTTCGAAGCGCGTGGTGGCGGCCAGCATGCGGTTGATAGGCTCGCGCATACGCTCTATAAGCGCAATGGCTGCACGGCTCTTGGCGCGATCAAGCGCGCTGGTGCCCAGCTCATGCGCCATGTTGATGCTGTTAGAGAGGCCCAACGTGAAGAAGTCCATGAGGCAGGGAACGTTTGCCTCGCAGCCTTCCTCCTCGATGACCTTGACTAGCTGGTTGTTGGCCGTGGGATGGAACTTGACCAGAATCTCGCCCACCACACCTACGCGCGGCTTTGAACGGTCGTTTACCAGCGGCAATGCCTCAAAAGCGTCCACCGTGTCCTGGCACAGACGATAGAACTTGCGCCTGCCCATGGTGCCAATGTCGGTGCGTGCGCGACGCATGAAGGCACCGTAGAGACGGTCGGCCTCGCCAGGTGTTGCCTCGTAGGGACGCGTGCGGTACAGAAGCTGCATCAGCAGATCGCCGTACAAGATGGCGTATCCAGCGTGTATCAGCAGGTCTGGCGAGGTCATGCTGAAGCCCGGGTTGGTCTCGTCAAGGCCGCCAGACAGCGCCAGCGAGATAACCGGCACCTCGGGATGACCCGCATCGCGCAAAGCCTTGCGGATGAGGCCAATGTAGTTGGTGGCACGACAGCCGCCGCCTGTCTGCGAGATGAGCACCGCCGTGCGCGTCAGGTCGTATTTGCCCGAGAGCACCGCATTGATAAGCTGACCGCACACCATGATGGAGGGGTAGCAGATGTCGTTGTTCACGTAGCGCAGGCCCGCGTCCACAGCCGCATGGTCAACCGAGGGAAGCAGCACCACGTTGTAGCCAGCGCTTCTCAGCACTTCCTCGGCCAGCTCAAAGTGGATGGGCGACATCTGCGGGCACAGGATGGTGTAGCCCTGGTCCTGCATCTGCTTGGTGTAGCGAACCTTCTCGAAGGCAGAGCTTGCCGACGGGCGATAGATGGGCACGCGGCGAGAGAGGTCGGTGGGACGCCTGCGCTCGCGTGCACCATCGGCATCGCGCACGCCTACAGGCTCAATCTCGCTCGTAAGGCCAGCAGCGGTATTGCGCTCAAGCTCGTTGCGTTGCTCGGTAAGGGCCGCCATGAGCGAGCGGATGCGGATGCGCGCTGCACCCAGGTTTGAGACCTCGTCAATCTTGAGCACGGTGTAGATCTTGCCGCTTGCCTCAAGGATCTCTTGCACCTCATCGGTGGTAAGTGCACCAAGACCGCAACCAA
>JAFWLX010000341.1 GCA_017510875.1 Atopobiaceae bacterium
GAGTTGAGGATGGAGCGGACAGTCTCGATGCCCTCGAACTGGTCCAGCTCCTCGAACCACACCACCGAGCAGTATCCCTTGGTGAATTTCACGCCCTTGAGCTTGAGAGGATCGTCCGCCCCACGGAAGACGATCCTCTGCCCAGTCGGGGTATACGTAATCTCCATCGGAGAGACGCGAGAGAGGAACACGCCCTCCAGCTCCAGCACCTCTATGGCCCACAGCAGCTGCTGATAGACGCTGTCGCGGAGGGTGTTTCCAAACCTTCTCACCACGACAGCATTGGCCCTCGAGTTGGCGATGATGAGAAGGACGATGGCTATGAGATGAACGTGCCCTCGCGCCCGCCCGGTAGCCAGTGGTGCGTGTGGCCGCGCGCCATCACGTCCCCCAGCACCAGATGAAAGCGCGGGATGATGTGGCCGGCAACGGTGACGCTCTCGGCCATGCTACCCCTCGTCCCCGACGGTGGCCATCGGCTCGATCACCAGGCCGAGGGTGAGCTGGACAGGAGCGTTGTCGGAGTCCTCCGCCTTGCGCTCCATCTTGCCGTACTCCATCGGGTACTTGCGCTCGAGCAGCCAGGCGGCCGCCGTCCAGTACTGCGCACGGCTCATGGCCGCGCTCTTGATGGTCGTCAGCAGTCCTCTCTTGTACTCCGATTCGACCTTTTTTAACTCTGTGAATAACGCGCGCTTCACACCGGACTTCGCGTTCTCACCGTCCTTCAGCCAGCGGTAGAACGTAGACTGGTTCACGCCGATGCCGGCGATGATGTCGGCGTCGCACAGGCTCCCTCTTCAGTTCCGCGATCTGGTCCACGAGCTTGTATGTCAGCTTCAGCTTTGCAGGCATGATGCCACCTCCTCGACGCTGCATCATGCCTGTGCGTCACAAATTCGCGTACTAACGCAACGCCTCGCAGCCAACGAGCGAAGACATCGCCAAGTAAGTGAGTTCATCAATTATGCTTTATGTAGTTTCAACCTCAGGAGGTGGTTTCCGTGTATGAGTATGGCGGAAAGACATACGCAAGCGAAGACGAGTACTTCGACTCGCTCAAGGTCAACGATAGTTATCATTTCTCGATTCCATTCGAGTACATTGCCGTAAATCACGGTGACGGCAACTATGAGATCGGCACGGCATATATGGAAGTCGACGTGACCTGGAGTGACAGCGCGCATGAGTATCTGATATCGTACTACTCACCAGATGCAGGCAACATAGATCCAACCCAAGGCAATGATAGCGTT
This sequence comes from Atopobiaceae bacterium, assembly GCA_017510875.1. Classification (GTDB taxonomy): domain Bacteria; phylum Actinomycetota; class Coriobacteriia; order Coriobacteriales; family Atopobiaceae; genus UBA1367. The sequence goes on from JAFWLX010000341.1 coordinate 1,257, forward strand.
GACGGCTTCTTCATGAACGAAGTCTATGACAAAGCAGTCAGTCAATTGGTCTCACAGGGTGTCCCTTCGAACTGCATACAGCCTTGGTAGCAGATCTCTCAGCAAGAAAGGAGGGCCGACTAGGTATTCGCCTCGTCAGCCCTCCGCAGCTTTATTGAGTGCTCTTCCTCTCGCGCCTAGTCTTGAGCCCGTGCTTCTTGCAAAGCCGACTGTTCCGCTTGCGCATCCGGTCGCGCTCCCGCCTGATGGCCGCGACCTCGGCCTCGTTGTCCTTTTCCTCACGCTCTCGCTGCAGCAGCTCGTTGAAGGCGATCTCCTCCTCAAGGTGCATGCTCTCGGTGCACGCGGGGCAGAGCCCGCTCTGCCTGTTGAGTCGGATGCCCACCACGCCGCACTCGGGACATACGTGCTGCGCCTTGAGGCTCACGTGGTAGCGGCTCGCTTGGTTCTCGATGGAGCAGATCGATCTGAAGCTCCCACACTCCGAGATCAGCGCAACCTGCACCGCCTCGGCGCCGAGGTAGCCACGCTCGCGCATCACCTCAAGCTCCTGCGTCGTCCAGAGCGTGTTCGTCATCGCGACCACCGCTCAGGACCCAAGGAGGTCAAAAGAGGGTCTAAAGCCTTTGTCCCCCAAAGTCTCATAGGAAGGGCGTGGGGTGTGTTGTCGGTGAGCCCTTGCCCTGACACACATCCCCTCCCCAAAACCCTTATATAAGGGGACTTCTAAAAAAGCAAAACCGAGCCTTTTAGGGGTCTCAGGACTCGATAGGAAGCTCACTCTGGACCCCCTCTCCCTTGTCAGCGGCAGGGGCATCAAGGCCAGAAGTTGCCGCATCATTTACAGCCTGGGCAACAGAATCGCCGCCCCTGGCCAAGCCCGAAGTTGCGCCATCATCCTTGGGTCTGCGCACGATCGTCGCCCGTTGGCTCTTGGGGTCGATGGATCGCATGAAGCGCGTGGACTGGTCCACCCATCGGTTCACGGTGGGCTGGTTCCAGTTGAGCGCCTTCTGCACGTCGTCTCAGAACACGAAGGAGCGGCCGCCCAGCAGGCGCTCGCACACGGCGTCCATGGAGGCGACCTTTCCCAGGTTCTCGGCCTCTGTCTTCATCTTCCTTGCCTCGCTCACGCCCCCGTAGTTGGGCTTGCAGTCGGCTAGTAGTCTGGTGGAGTCGGTCACGTGCAAGGGGAACGTCAGCCACAGGTCCAGCGGCTCGCGGCAGTCGAACTCGCGCAGCGTGAAGGACATCCCCCAGCCGATGAGATGCTTGACCTCGCGCAGCAAGTTTGACTCCCGCACCATCTCGAGCGTCTAGGCATCCAAGACGAGCTCAGTCATGTCGAGCACCGCAGCCTGCGATTGTCATCTTGAACTACTACACTTGGCAAAAGTCGCTCATCAAAGAGTAAGCCTATTGCAGCAACGCATCTTAGCTTTCTCATATTTCAAATATCGCTGACTTTATTGGCCCGCTGTCCCCTCAGCAAAGGACAGCGGGCCATAAGCGCTCAGCTTCCAGTGGCGGTCGGGAAGTCTCATATGGCTAGACCAGAGTAGCCATCAGTCAAAACTTGACGAGAAGGCCGCCATCCCACCCAAGACAGCAACTATCTCGCGCCGAACGTCCCATCTGCTAGTAGCCCTTTAGTGACCTTGCCATCGACAGCTGTAAGTGTGCCATCACGTTATAAACGAAATTGGTGGCATCTGAGAGTAGACGGAAAAGCGGTTGTGGGCGAAGGTTCTCTGCGTAGCATTCCTTTCTACATTACAATGTGACTTACCTTGTTCATATGACTCATGGGAGTGGTGCTGTGTCCATCAGGGATGGGATTCGTATCAAAGGCTAGGCATAGCGCCTGGCAGACACATAGGCGCAGCCGCAACGGCGCATGGGCCTCCAGCGACCAAATTGGTTGCGAAGTCAGATACAAACCCAAACCGAAAGGTGAACAGCCATGTCATGGAGAAGCATCGGCCAGCCCGTCGTCATAACGCCAGAAATCGCGCTACGCCTCGCGGAAATCTACGAGGAGTGGGATCAGAAGCGGATACCCAAGGGCGTGCGCCTTGTGCGTTGTCCCGAGGGTGATTGCTGGACCGTCGAGCACACCGAACCACACGCAGATGGAACAACGCTAGGGTCGGTCCGTGACAACGAGTTCAGAGTCGACGTTGAGATCACGCTCTATACCAACCTTAACGTCAAGGCGATGGATGCCAAGGAGGCGCTTGATGCAGTAGTGGCCACATGGGCCAACGAGCGTCCGTCCCGAATCGAAGCGATAGTCTCAAGCGCTTGGGCGGAGGTCTGCCGTCCGGGCGAGACTTCAAACCGCAGCCTTGCCTGGGCCGACTTCCCTCTTCGAGCAGACGAGGGCAGGCGGCGCTACGCCATCGTTGAGCTTGGCATGGACGTTCAGAACTGAGCTCCTAATGCAGGGCGACAGATCGGCATGCAAGCGCATGGCATGCCGAGTTGTCGCCCTCCGCATCATGAACCCCATTGCTAGGCCAATCGAGATTCCAGCTATCTCAAAACATGCTTGCATACGTGCTCGCATACTATAATCTGTACAAACCAAACTGCTCTAGGAGGAAACATGAAGAATAGCACGTACGATCACATGCTCAAGTACCTGGACAAGCCCAAAGATGTCGCCGAGTTCCTCGATGAAGTCATCTACTGCGACGGCCCCGCATACGTACCTGCGGCACTCCATGTAGTCTCGCGCTCCAAGGCCCTGAAGAGGCTCGCCAAACGCACGGGAAAGAAGCCGTCCAAGCTCAAGAAGGCTCTGCGTGTTGGCAAGAACCCTTCTCTTACCAAGGTGTGCAACGCCTTGGAGGCTTGTGGTCTCACACTTTCCATCACGCTCGACCCTGGCACGAAAGCCAAGTAAGGCAATCGTACTAGCGTTACATCTGATGCTATGGGATGAGGCACGTACGTTGATATCACTCGATGACGAGGGCAAAGCCCCGGTCTCGCACCAACCTACGATGATAAAGCTCGGGACATACTGTATTAATCCACCCGACGAGGCTGACATGGATCGTGACATCGCCTCCAAGGACGGTCCCAAAGCCCATGGAGAAAATCCGGCGATGAGGCACAAGGTGAGGGTCACGGTCCTGGACAAGAAGCTCTACCCAGAGCTGCAGTAGCAGTACTGCGCCGACAAGCAGGCGGGCGCCTGCCCCGTCCACCACGTGGGCGACGTGTACGAGTTCCTGCGTGAAGACGAGCACGACCACTTCTGGCACGGCGGCCTGGGCACGCTGGTGCAGACCTCCGCGGAGGACCCGGACAAGGTCGCGGGCAGCCCCAAGATGCCCCACTGCCCGGAGGCGTGGGACGCCATCAGCCGCTACATCTACACCGGCCTGCAGGGCAGCTCCGTCATGCGCGGGTGGATGGAGCGCGAGAACGAGATGATCTGCTGCTGCAGCGACGGCACGAGACCGGTGTACCTGCAATAGCGTAGGAGCCGGCCTAGGCGCTTCTCCTCGGCGTAGAGCGCGTAGGCTACGAGGAACACCGTGCGTCGATTTCCACGAACCAGCGGTTGAGTTCTAGCACGTCAACGGCATATCAACCACTGGTTGGGAGCCCTGCGACATCACGGAAGCATCTTGGTGAGGTCGCGCGCGCCATAGATGAAGCGCCGCACCTCCATAACGTCATCGAAGACGACATAGAAGACCATGTAGTTGCCCACGGGAAACCAGTAATACGGCAGCCGGCGCGACCGTGTGGTCTTGTACACCTGAGCCATGGTGGGCGCCTTCGCGTGCTCGAGGATTGCCTGCTCTGTCCTGTCAAGCAAGCGCTCGGCTGCGGAGGGGTTATGGAGCACGTCCCTTACGTAGAACACTGCCTGTTCTAGATCGTCCCAGAAGAGAGGCAGGTACTGGAGCCTAAATTGCGTCGGCACGACGAAGCTCCTCCCTCAGAGCGCCAAACACCTCGTCATGGGAGTAGCGCATCGCCGTTGACGAAGCCTGGCGGTCCGCAGCGTCAAGCATCGCCTCGACGCTGCCCGTAAGGCTCTCGTACTGCTCCATGTTCATCACGACCATGGAGCCGTAGCCGTTCTTCGTCAGGAAGACCGGGCCGCCCGTTGCCACAGCCTCTTCCACCGCGGCATAGTGGTTGCGCAATTCTGAGACAGGCATGATCTGCATCGCATCCTCCTTCTGGCAATTTTTATCAGAATTATATCATGATGCCCCAATGCTCCGAGGCGTGGGACGCCATCAGCCGCTACATCTATACCGGCCTGCAGGGTGGCTCCATCATGCGCGGGTGGATGGAGCGCGAGAACGAGATGATCTGCTGCTGCAGCGACGGCACGAGGCCGTTCATCTTCAAGGTCGAGATTGCCTCACGCAAGTCCTGTAGTTTTCGAAAGCATCTTGGGCCGAGCGGCTTGGAGGCAGATACTTGAGGGCATAAGCAGCAGCACGAGGACGCGAGTAAAGGCTCGCAGCCTAAAGAGAAGGAGTTGCAATGAAGAAGATACTATCGGTTGTCTCGGCAGCAGTACTCATGCTGGCTTTAGCCGCTTGCGGCAAGGGCGGCTCGCTGTCCGACACCATCGACGACGAGACGGGTGCCTACCTCATTACGGCCGACAACGCCGGCAAAGGCACATCCATTGGTTCCCTGGGCGGCGGCTTTACGCTGGGCAAGGGACAGTCCGTGGCGGTTGACCCCGAGCTTACGTCGGGAACCCTCAGCTTTAAGCTGCTCGACGAGAACGGCGACGCCAAGCTCGAAGAGAGCATCACCGGTACCAAGACAGAGCTGTACGGCGTCAGGTCCGGCGAGTACTCGCTGATGGTCAGCTGCGATGAGAACGGCACCACCGGCACCGTGACCATCGTGCCCGTTGACGATGACGTTTTCTTTGACCAGGATGGCGATCTTGAGAAGACCCTAAAGCAGATGAAGGAGTGGACCAAGGTCGAGACGACAGAAGAGGCCGCCAAGGCCGCTGGCTTTGAGAGCTTTACGCTCCCCGACCCCATGACCACCGAGCTGGACAACGGACCCATGGGCCAGTGGGACATCAAGTGCGGTGACCACATGATCGAGGCCAAGGGGTACACCGGTGCCGCCGAGCTTGTGGTGCGCAAGAGCGTCTACGCAGGCGACGGCGACAACTCGGGCGTCGAGACCACCTATGAGCACAGCTGGACGCGTGACATCAACGGCCTGGAGGTACACTGCTACGGAAACAAAGAGGGACGCGCCACCAAGACTACCTGGGTCGACGGCAACTACATGTACAGCATCATGGCACGTGGCCAGGGTAGCGCCCGCAAGACCTTTGGCCTGGGTGAGAACGACATCAACACGCTGGTGGGTGCCATCAAGTAGCCGCAAACGGCAACTCATAGCCGCGGGATCACGTTGTCGGTGCTTTTGTAACGAGAGTCCGAAAAAACATGACCGAACACGCGCGTTATCGGTGAAAACCATGCACCGATAACGCGCGCTTTTTTTTCAGATGCCCAAAACCACCGACAACGTGCACAGCAGACATACTTGAGGAGAAAAAAGCACCGACAACGTAAATCATCGGTACCAAGCCTGCTGGTGCAAAAGGGGCGTAGCCCCAGCTGCACCAGCTCTGGCACTCCTACTCCAACCCGGCTCCGTTGCTCTCGATGATGTCCTTGTAGCGGTAGTAGCTCTGCTTGATGGCGCGCTCCAAAGTGCCATGGCCATCGTTAAAGCGGTCCACGTACACAAAGCCGTAGCGCTTCTTCATCTCACCGGTACCAGCGGACACCACGTCAATGGGCCCCCAGTAGAGGTAGCCGCGGCAATCCACGCCGTCCTCAATGGCACGAGTCACGTTTTTAATGTGCTCCTCGATGTAGTGCACGCGGAAGTCGTCCTGAATGGTGCCGTTCTCATCCAAGTTCTCGTCAAGGCCCACGCCGTTCTCGACAATAAGCAACGGCAGATGGTAGCGGTCATACAGAACGTTGAGCGTGTAGCGCAGGCCATCCGGGTCAACCGGCCAGCCCCAGGGCTGCGGCGCCTTGTCCTTAAGGTAGGGATTGTCGATGCCCGACAGGCCGCTAGTGTCGCCGCCAAGGTTGATGGCTGCGTCCACCACAGTGGAGCGGTAATAGCTAAACGAGAAGAAGTCCACGGTGTTGTTGCGAATAAGCTCAAGCTCGTCATCGGTAAGCTTGACCTTTACGCCATCGGCGGCCCAGCGCTTCTTAAGGTAGGTGGGCACAATGCCCAGGCAGAACGGGTCGCCAAAGTAGAACACATTGTTGCGCTGGGCCTCCATGGCCACACGGATGTTGACGGGATCGCAGTTGTGAGGGTAGGTTGCCACACCCGAGCAGGTGAGCATGCAACCAACCTTAAGGGTGGGGTCCATCTCGTGGGCAATCTTGACCGTAATGGCGTTGGCCACGAGGAAGTTGTGGTAGGCAGCAACGAACTGTCAGATAAGTCCAGTATACGAATCAATGGGTACTATCGCCTTCGATTCGGCGAGAGTATTATTGTTTCAACTGTCAACGCAATGCCACAAAGGGGCCACAAATGCAGGAGTCGCGACTTGATTGGAAGAACCCCACCACAACGATGCTGCTGGGGCTGATTTTTACGGTACTCACCTATATCTCCGGTCGTCTGGTGTCAATGCTCGCCGTCAGAGTGGGCTGGGACCCAAACATGACCAGTGTCATAACCAGAACCCTGTTGGGTCTTGGCTTTATTGTGGCACTGGGCGGAAAGAGCTGGCTGCGCTTTGATCTTAAGGCCATACGCGATTCTTGGGTTCTTACCCTGCCGTTTGTGATGATCAACGTCGTTCTCGCCACCATTTTTGTATCTATGGCGACCGTCCAAATCGTTCAGGGCCAGCTTGATGCTGCCACCTATTTTGGTGGCTTGGGCTTTGTCACGATACTTTGCGTCTTTGTTGGCATCAACGAAGAGGCAATGTTCAGGGGCCTCATGTTTGGCGGGCTTTTAGCAGCAATTGGCAACAAGAAGAACGGGCCCCTTATGGCGGCAATCATCTCATCTGTGGCCTTTGGATTCCTCCATGTGGTGTTTGACCTGCACTATGACAATCCCTATAACGTCGTGCAGGGCTTGCTCAAGACCCTTGAATGTGGCATGTTTGGCTTCGTTTTGTGCGTGTCGGTGCTCGAGACGCGTTGCCTTGTTGGCGCCATGACGGTGCACAGCTTCTTTGACTGGGTCGTGCTGGCGGCAAACGGCGGATCGCTGCCCACCACCTACGTCAATGACAACCCAGAGAGCTCTATAGCCGGCATTGTGCTCTACCTTGTGCTGACCGTTTTGTACACGCCGCGAACCATCAAGGCCTACAAGCGCCTGAAGGCCATGGAGTTGCCACAGTACGGCCCGTTCGTGCAGGAGGAGAGCGCCCCGCTTGCCAACACGGCGCGCCATCTTGCAGCAAAGCAGCAGGAGCAGACAAGCGAGAACGACGTTCCTGCCAAAATTGGCCGGTTAAGGGACAACCGGCTTCTCAACAACAAGTACCTTACAATCATCGGTATCTTTACCCTCTTCTTTATTGTCGTCAACATCTGCTGTATTCCAATAGCGTTGCTCACCACGGATAACGTCGTGCGACAGGTCTGTGCGGCAATTCTGTCCATCGTCCTTTCAATCTCCTTGGCCTTTTGGTACCAACACCACTTTGCCGACGAGTTTGATGGGATGCTTGGGTGGTCTACCACAGGTCTGCTTCTTGGGCTTCCCTGCCTTACGCTGTGCCTTGGGAACATGGTGGAGTGGGGCAGCTCGACGTTTAACAACCCTCTGCTGGCACTGGTCCTGGGACTTGCGCCGGGCATTTCAGAGGAGATCCTCTATCGCGGCATTCCAGGCAGCAACTGGATGCGCCTAGCGGGTGAGAAGGAGGACGTCCTGCCCTGCGTGCTCGTGACGGGTCTTGCCTTTGGTCTGGTGCACTCCAGCAATCTTCTTGCGGGAGCCTCTGTCTCGGCAACCGTCTTCCAGATCATCTATGCCGCCTGTATAGGCATCGCATTCCAAGCGGTTTTTCTGCGCAGCGGAAGCGTCTGGGGGCCGGCTATCATACACGCCATCATTGATGCTACTTACTTCCTAACGGCAAACATGAACAATCTGGCGCTCAGCAAAGAACTTGTATTTGACCTTTCGTTCTACCTGACTTGCGCAAACGCCGTTGTGTTGGTCGCGTGGGGCCTGTATCTGATACGTCCACAAAAGCGGGACGAGATCGTGGCCCTGTGGAAGCGCAAGTGGCATAAGGCGTAAGTAGTGAGCAACGTGTTCCAAAACCATACCGGACGTTTGGCAAACAGGAAAGCCGCCCGTCATGCGGCAACTGCATGCGCTCTTGGCATGTGTGGCGCAGCCCTGTTTGGAGCCATGGCCCTCCCCTGCACCTTGGCTCGGGCGAGCTCTGTCTACCCCGTGACCGACGCCATGACCAACAAGCAGGCACGTAAGGTAGAGTTTCAGAAGGCAATCGCGTGGGATCGCACGGATCGCCTGCCCTACGATCACGGCTACGACGACTGGTACGAGAACCTGCGCGAAGAGGCAAATCGCAGCTACACGGGAGTATCGGCTACCGACCAGCGCGAGATTGCGTGCTGGGGCGACAGCATGACAGAGGGCATTGGCTCAAGCGAGGCAAGCGTCAAGCTTGATGGCGACGATCTTGACGTGAGCTTTATGGGGTTCCCGCAGGTCCTGCAGAAGCTTACGGGCCTCAAGACCTACAACTTTGGGGTTCCGGCAGCCACTTCTGAGGAGATAGCCCTCATGCAGGGAGGCCTTGGCCTAGGCGATTTGCACGAAGCCCTTAGAGTTTTTGATGCGAAACTTGCCTATGAGGGCTCGCAGCACCCCGGCGACATCTTGATCCTTGAAATTGGCAGCAACGGGGGTTGGGACAATAAGTACAAGCGCCTGGCCAACCAGTACAAGGCCATGATCGAGCATGCGGGATGCGACAAGTACCTTATTGTAGGTGACACCGACGACCCCGGCACCTCCATCGGCGACCTGCGTCAGCAGGCATTTGAGGCGGGTACAGGCTCCGGCGAGACCGCATGGGAGGCCGCGCTGCACAAGACCTTTGGAGACCGCTTTATTAACATGCGGGTATACCTGATTGAGCACGGTCTTGAGGTTGCGGGACTTGAGGAGACAAAGGCGGACAGGGACATGGCCTCTCGCGGCTGTGTGTCGGAGCAGCTGCGCGCCGACTGGACGCACCTCAACTCCTACGGCTATTATGCGCAAGCAATGGGCATCTACGAGCGAGGGTTGAGGCTGGGGTACTGGCTGCCAGAGGCTGACGACCCGCTTGATGTAGCGGCCAAGCTGCGGTAACAGAAGGGGACCCGGGAGCGCCCGCCCCTCGGGGGCCGGCCGGTCAGTGACCCTCGGGACGACTCTGAGACTGCTCCGCCCGTCGGCGCGGCGCTTTTGCGAGGACTGTCTGCTTGACATGCCAGTGGCATGTCAAGACCCGAAGGGTTCGTACAAAAGTCCGCAGCTGCCGCACCGTAAGGGCGGAGCGCTTAGCCGAAGCGGAGTCACCGAGGGTCACTGACCGGCCGGCCCCGAGGGGCGGGCGCTCCCGGGTCCCCTTCTGTTACCGCAGCTTGTACGGCTTAGCGAGTTTACTTGCCCTGTTGCTCCAACCAGCGGCGGTGGCTTACGTTGCGCGTGGCGGTCATCGAACGAGGCTCATCGGGGAAGGTTATGGGGTTCTCGGCGCCATTGTTCCAAAGCTCAAGAACGTCCTGTGCCTCTTCCACCACACCATCAATGCTGATCTGGCCGTACAGGCGCATGGGGAGAATGAAGACGGGAATACGCAGCAGATCTTGATTGGCCGCATTCTTGGCAGGATACTCAAGATGCGGGCAGCAGAGGGCCACGTCAACCTCATCCTGGCGCTCGTCAATGCGGCCATTGCTGAACGCACCTGCTTTGCCCCAAAGGGCCGAGAAGGGAATAAACTGCAGGGTGACCTCGTCTTTGTACTTGCTGTCTGCCAGCTGCTTGTTAAGGTGAGCCGCCATGGTTGAAGACGAGAATCCGCCGCCACAACAGATTGCAATGCGAAGCATTATGCGCCCCTTCCCTCGTGTTATTTGGCATAGCTTAGGTCCTAATATAAGTACTCAGCTGCTGGTCAAGTGGTTCAATTTTCCATTTGAAAGTAGGATTTCGGCAAGGGGGCATGCGATTCTCCCCGTCCTTTTGCTCTATAGTGCGCCTAGCTTTCCAGCCGCTGCCCTTACGAGCTGGACACGCCAGCACTGCTCGAGGCAAACCTCGCGGATTACAAGCGTGTTTTGATGGGAGAAGTAGCGGTGTAAGCTTCGTCCAAGTTCCAATATGTGCGATAGTTCTATACGTACGACTCCTGATGAGTTTCTTTTACGGGCTGCCAGCAACAACCCGAGGAGGGAATGGTTATGAGACAAACAAGATTCAGCAGACTGATAGCCCTATGTGTTTCCCTCACGCTCGTACTGCAGGGCATTATTCCAGGCTTGGCCCTTGCCCAGCAGCGCAAAGTGGAGGTGACCAACCACACCTTGGCAACCGACCAAACCACGATAATCACGAACATCACCATTGATGGCGTGGACGAACCTGCTGCGGGCTCGGCTCTCGACACCTCGGCAACCGTTACCACCGACGATGGCTCGACCTGGGATATACCTGTCCTTTGGGTGCGCGACGACCTGCACATAGACACAGACATTGCCGATGAGGGCCACGCCTACCTCCCGGCGCTGGCATTCTATGTGCCACAGGGTTATGCGCTCGAAGAGGACGTCTTTACCGTCACGCTCTCTGATTCGCTCACCAAGCTGTTTGGTACACAAGAGACGATATCGGTCTATGATGCCACCACAGGCATTACCTACATTCTGCCCGCATCCCTCAGAAACCTGTTTGCACGGGCAAACACACTGTCTGATTCTTCCCGGGATGCACAATACAGTAATGAGGACACTGCGGTTCAAGCCTCAGAAGGCGCCCTCAAGACGTCAGAAAGCGTTGCCAAGGCTGCAGAAAACGCTGCCCAAGAAGAGGAAATTGTCGGCTATGGCGGCGATCGCACCATAGTAGAGGTCTACTGTGCGCAAACAGCACGTGATGTTTTTTCTGACGAAGACCTCCAATGGCTCATAGAACTCATCGTCGACTACCTAGAGCCGCAGGCGGTGGAGCTTCTGCTCGACAGTTTTCCTGACTTCCGCAAGGCAGCCAACAATGGAGAGATTGGTAAAGAGATCAGCTTGTACGTGTATTACGAAAAAGGCGACAGGGACGGAAAGCCGGAGCACGAGAACACCATCTCTGCTCTCGCCCTCGTAAATGGAGACGCCGCAAAGATAGACGGCGAGCTCAAGTACTGCTACATGATTGGTGTAGACACGAGCTCCCTGGCCAAAAAGGATGAAAACGGCGAGCCAATCCGCGACGCTGCAATGGGTCTATATACGCTCATACGCGAAGGCGAAGCGTTGGACACCTTCAACAACACCATCGTACACGAGACGTTCCATGCACTCATGGATGACTACAACCGCACTGGTATGGCGGGTGCCACCAGGCTGCAAGACATGGAGACTGACGCCTCTGGGAATTTCCCCACATACGAACTTGGCCAGCGGTATAAAGCCCTACGCTACCCCAGGTGGTTCATAGAGGGCACCGCCTCTGCCGTAGAGAACAACTATCAGTTCCGCTACGAAGACTTCCAGGTCTTTCGTAGGTTACCCGACCAGAACAATTACGTTGGTGCAGGAGAGCTTAACCCTACATTCACGCCCCAGTTGCTTCTATCAAACTATTTGAACTCTCAATACGATACCGGCAAGTATCACTACTTCGAACTTCCGTGGTGCGAAGGCGGCACCGACAACGACGGGAATGCCATCGATACGCGAGAAAGTCGCTATGTGACAGGCTACCTCGCAGCCCTCTATCTTTGCGAGCTTGCGACGCGCTACAACTATGACTACGCTCCCGATGCCTCGTCGGTGCAGACTGTCAATGGTGTCACCACGGTTAATGCCGACAAGCTGCGCGAAGGGCTTAACTCGCTGCTAAGGTGGATGCACGAGGGATCAACGCTAGACTCCCTGATCAAGGCGTTGTCGCCCAAAGATGGTAGCGGTCAGCCCCTATACACGGACACCAAGACTTTTGAAGAACGGTTTGTGTGCGGTATCAAGGACGAGAGTAGCACCTACTACCCAACCTCTGACTCGTTGCTCTTTGTAAACGATTTCCTCAACTATATGCTCTACCTGGACAACCAGCTGCCCGAAGACGAGCATCCTAATGGCTCCATCCTGTTTGACTTTGACCAGCGATTCACCTTGCCGCTTGACCCAGACAAAAAGACCTCTTCCCAGTTCTTGGCAATCATCGATTCAAACAGCATGGTTCCCTCAACGGTAAAGAACGACACAGCCAATATTGGAGCCGGCAAGTCGAACCCCGATACTGTTGGCGCTGAAGAGCAATCGCAAGAGGCACAGGCGAGCCAAGAAGAGCCTCTGCCCGCAGCGGCAAAAGTGGAAGGGGCGGCGGCCGAGGAGAACGGGACCGACAAGGTGGTTGCAGGCGCTTGCGATGCTACGGATAATGCAAGCGATGCTGCCACGAGCGTCGAGGACGCTGCTGGAGACGCTGGCGATGCTGCCGGGGACGTCGCGGATGCTGGAGACGCTGCTGCCGCGGAAGACGCAGAGGTAGCTGACACGGCTGAGGACGGCAACACCCTATAAACAAAGGCAAAGGTTAGCCAACGCAATCCGCCGCGTGGATTGGGGACTGTTCCCAATCCACGCGGTTGTCTTAAGCCCACCTACGCTTGAACAAGGGGACAATCCCCGCCCAATCCCCGCAAACGGACCGATAGCAGCTGTCGCAGGCCCGTACCGGTCCGTTTGGGGGGACGGCCCCCAATCCACGCGGTTGCACTAGCCGGCGCACCATCCTCAAAGATGGTGCGCCGGCTTTCGTCTACCTGAATTGCTTGGCTTCTTAAGCTTACTCGGCCTCTATCTGGTTGCCCGTATACAGCTGGTAGTACTTGCCCTTGGCGGCCATCAGCTCCTCGTGGGTACCACGCTCGATGATGTGACCCTGCTCAAGCACGATGATTGTGTCGGCGTCACGCACGGTGGAGAGGCGATGCGCAATCACAAACGTGGTGCGGCCCTTCATCAGCGCGTCCATGCCGGACTGCACCAGCTGCTCGGTACGAGTGTCAATTGAGCTGGTGGCCTCGTCCAGGATAAGCGCAGGTGGGTCGGCCACAGCCGCACGCGCAATGGTAAGCAGCTGCCGCTGGCCAGCCGAGAGGTTGCCACCGTCACCCTTGATCTTGGTTTGGTAGCCATCAGGCAGACGCTTGATGAAGTCGTGGGCACTTACCAGCTGGGCGGCCTTTATGCACTCGTCGTCGGTGGCGTCCAGGCGCCCGTAGCGGATGTTGTCCATAACCGTACCCGTAAACAGATGCGGGTCTTGCAGCACAATGCCCAGCGAGCGGCGCAGCTCGGCCTTCTTGATCTTGGTGATGTTGATGCCGTCATAGCGAATCTTACCGTCATCAATATCGTAGAAGCGATTGATGAGGTTGGTAATGGTGGTCTTGCCCGCACCGGTGGCGCCGACAAAGGCAATCTTTTGTCCAGGCAGCGCATACAGGCTGATATCATACAGAATCTGCTTCTCGGGCACGTAGCCAAAGTCCACATGGTCCATAACCAGCTCGCCCATCTGAGGCATGTAGGTGACGGTACCGGCGGCCTTGTGCGGATGCTTCCAGGCCCAATGGCCGGTGCGTTCTGTGGTCTCGACAATGTGCCCAGCCGCGTCCTTGGTGGCCCGCACCAGCTCGACATAGCCCTCGTCGGCCTCGCTGGGCTCGGCAAGAATGGCCAGCACGCGCGCAGCACCAGCGCCTGCCTGCGTAATGGCCGAGAGCTGCTGCGAGATACGCGTGACCGGCTCGGTAAACGACTGGTTGAGCGACAGGAAGCTCACCAACGTGCCCAGGCTGATCAGGCCCGAGCTTACCGCCAGGTATGAGCCCACAATGGCGCACAGCACGTAGCTTATCTCGCCAACGGCAAAGACCACCGGCATCAGGATGCCCGCAATGGTGTTGGCCTTGGTGGCCGAGTCACGCAAGGCGTGATTGCGCTTGTGAAACTCTTTGATGGCAAGCCTCTCGTGACAAAAGACCTTCACGACCTTCTCGCCCGAGATGATCTCTTCGATGTAACCATTCACAGCTCCCAGATGCTTCTGTTGGGCACCAAAGTGCTTGGCGGACTCTCCGCCAATGCGTCCCGCCGCAAAGAGCATGACACCCACCATGGCAAGGGTGACCAGCGTAAGCGGAATGGACAGCATCAGCATTGAGATAAACACCATCACAATGGTGGAGCACGAGCTGATGAACTGCGGAATGGTCTGGCTGATAAGCTGGCGCAGGGTGTCGATGTCGTTGGTGTACACGCTCATGATGTCGCCGTGCGCATGCGTGTCAAAGTATGAGATGGGCAGCGACTCCATGTGCTCAAAGACCTCTACGCGCAGGTCGCGCAGGGTGCCTTGGCTGATGGTCACCATCAGGCGGTTGTAGAGGTACATGGAGGCCACGCCCACACAAGCCACCGCCATAAGTCGGAGGATGGCTGCGCCCAGTGGGCCAAAGTCGGGGTTGGACTGCGACAACATGGGCGTGATGTAGTCGTCAATAAGCGACTGAGTAAAGAGCGTGGACTGCACCATTGCCCACGAAGAGGCAAGGATGCCGGCTATTACCAGCAAAAACAGTACCTTGTAACGCTTCCATGCAAAGACGAAGATGGCGCGTACCGACTCGAGGGTCTTGGTGTTGTTGTCATTGGGCGCGCCCGGCTTGCTCTTGGTATCTGCCATTTTGGTCACCGATCCTTAGCGTGTCTTTTGGGCGTTGGCAAGTTCGTCGGCAAAGGCCGGATCGTTTCGCTGGGACATGGGGTCATACTTGATGCCCTCCAGCTGGTCGAAGTCGGCCTCGGCGCCCGCCTTGTTCTGGGTCTCGTACACATCGCGATAGATGTCGCAAGTCCTAAGCAGCTCGGGCTCGCGACCAAAGGCAACCACGCGACCATCGTCAAGCACCAGGATGCGGTCGCAACTAGCAAAGCTGCTCACGCGCTGGCTGATGATGAGCTTGGTGGTATCGGGAATCTGCTCGCCAAAGGCACGTTGGATTGATGCGTCGGTAGCCGTATCCACCGCGCTGGTGGAGTCGTCCAA
>JAFWLX010000342.1 GCA_017510875.1 Atopobiaceae bacterium
AATTATACTTAATACCAGCTTAAAGACGTTGACATTCCATCAGACTATTACTCAACCGATCAAGATGCCGATTGGAAGTGGAACTACTTCACCGAGGCAGACGATGAAGCACGCAAATGGCAGGGTGGCGACACCACCAACCTGGTCATTGGCCAGGGCGACCTTCTGGTGACGCCGCTGCAGATGGCCTGCGCGTATGCCGGCATTTCAACCAGCGGAACGATTATGCGTCCGCACCTGCTCAAGAGCATCTCGTCGCATGCGGGCGACGGTACGGTCATCGACTACAAGCCCGAGCCCGGAGTGGTCACGGAAGAAGACCAGGTATCGGTCGATCTGGTGCACAGCGGACTCGAGGGCGTTATCTACGAGGAGTCGGCCGCCCAGGCTTCGCACTTCACCAACATGCAAGAGCTGGTTGCAGGAAAGACGGGTACGGCAGAGCGAGCCGGACGAGAGCCTACCGGTTGGTTTGTGGTCTATGTTCCCGCCGATAACCCCCAGTACGCCGTTGCCTGCTGCGTGGAACAGGGCGGCTATGGTAGCGAATCGGCCATGTATGTGGTCCGTGACATTATGGGAGCCATTTATGGCGAGCCCGACACGTCAGAAGAAGTTGACAGCTCAGGTGTCCGATAGGAGGTGCAAGGCACATGTTTTCGCGTGACACATCAAAGAAGGACGGAATCGGCGAGAAGGCGCATACTACCTTCTCACGTGGGAGCGGCAGTGCACGTGGTGCTCGCATGTCCAGCCTGGGCATCTCGCAGGTGCTGTTTCTCCCACAGCTGGTGCCGGTCATACTGCTGGTCTGCTACGGCGCGCTCATCATATGGTCAGCCTCGCTCACCATTCCCGAGGCCTCGTTTCCCCGTCAGATCCTGGGTATCGTGCTGGGTGCGATAGCTGCCTATGCTGCCTGGTCCTACGACTACCGCACGCTGGCCAACATGTCCACGGCGCTTTTGGTGGCCGATGTGGTGCTGATGCTGTTGCCCAAGGTTCCGGGAATAGGCTATTCGGCCATGGGCATGACAGGTTGGATCAGAATACCCATCATAGGGTTGCGCTTTCAGCCCTCCGAGCTTGCCAAGCTGGTGACCATCCTGCTTATGGCGTCGCTTGGGGCGCAGTTCAACGGCCGCATAGAGACCCTGCTCGATTACCTCAAGCTCTGTGGCATCCTCTGCATCCCGTTCCTGCTGATTCTTACGCAGCCCGACCTGGGCACGGGCCTTATCGTGCTGGTGAGTGGGGCATCGATCATCATATGCTCGGGTGCCCCTAGAAGCTGGGTGCTCATTACCATTGGCATCGTCGTCTTGGGTGCCACGCTGGTGGTGGTTACCTCGCTTATGCCGGGCGTGCCGCATGTGCTTAAGCAATACCAGCTCAACCGTCTCATCGTCTTTGTCGATCCCTCGGTTGACCCCACTGGTGACGGCTACAACCTGCAGCAGGCAAAGATTGCTGTGGGATCGGGCGGCTTCTTTGGTAAGGGCGTGGGCAATGCGACGCAGTCTGGCTCGGGATTCTTGCCCGAGGCCCATACCGACTTTGTGTTTGCCCTCATGGCCGAGGAGTTTGGCTTTCTGGGTTCCACCGTGCTGCTCGCCCTCTTTGGGTGGCTTCTCTACTCGACCATCACGCTCGCCCAGCGCGTCGACTCGCCCTTTGCCAAGCTGATACTGGTGGGCATCGTGACCATGTGGTCGTTCCAGCTGCTGCAGAACGTGGGCATGTGCATTGGCCTCATGCCCATCACGGGCATCCCGCTTCCGTTTATCAGCTTTGGTTCGTCCTCTATGATTTCGCAGCTTATGTGCGTGGGCATGTGCCAATCCATCTGGCGCCATAGGCCCAAGGCGGCGTAGGTCGCGACCTCGTGAAAAACGTTTGTTATCCCCACGTGCTCTATTAGAATGAAGGCTCTAGGAAAGGGGAGCGTGCATGCCTGGAGCATCGATCATTACTCAGACAACCGACGTGTTTCAGTCGGGACGAGAGGCGGAAGAGCGCCGCTGCGACTACGTGTGTGCCCTTGTGCTGGTAGACACCACGGCCCCGCGCGACCTTGTGCTGCCGGTACGAGACGCGCTTGATCCTCGGCTGCCCACATCCGAGGTGCGTGTGGTTGGGGCAAACTCTTATAGGGACCTGCTGGCCCCAACGCTTCCCGACGTGTGTGTGGCCATCATGGGAAGGGACACAAGCCCTGTCGTGTCGGGCGTGTGCGAGCTTGCGGCCGCCGGTGTGCCCGTGGCGATTGTGGCCGAGTCCGCCCTAGACGTGCCGCCTCTGCCTTTGGGCGAGACGGCGGCAAGCCGCGTGAGCATTCTTGCGGCAACCTCTTCTGAGGTCCTGCTTGACCGCTTGGCCGAGTGGCTCGTGGACGCAACCGACAAGGGCATTGCCTTTGCCGCCAACTTTCCGTTTTGCCGCAAGGCAAAGGTTCGCGAGCTGGTCAACGAGCATGCCATGGAGATGGCGATGACTACCGCAAAAATGGGCCCCGGAGCCGAGCTTCCCTCCATGACGCTGAGCCAAGCCCGTCTTGCGCTGGCAATTGCAGCCGTAAACGGCCAGCCTCTTGCCCTTGGCCGCATTCCCGAGGTGCTCTCGGCAATTGGTGCGGGCTTTGGCTCGCGCATGTTTGCCAACAAGACGTTGGGGAAGATTCCAGCGGTAGGCTGGATTTTCCAGGCCGGCTTTGGATATCTGGGCACTCAGGCCACGGGACGCAGCCTTCAGCATCGCTTTGACAAGAAGGAGCAAAAGGCCTCTGGACTTGTGCAGAAAACGCCCTCAACAGGCGAGCGTGTGGCATCTGGCGTTTCGATCGCACGGAGGCTTGCGCGCGAGGTTAGAGAGCGCATGCCCAGGAGCTCCGGCGATGTGGTGAAGCACGGCCCCTCGGGAGAGGTGCGGCTGCTTGCTGACCCGCAGGACGGTGAGTACCTTATCTACGACGAGGGAGCTGCCCAATGAGGGCCATGCGCGAGGACAGGTTTGCCGACATAG
>JAFWLX010000343.1 GCA_017510875.1 Atopobiaceae bacterium
ACAAAGCGCTTGAAGAAGCGGCACTCGTCGTCGTTGCAACGACGGGCGTCTTCGCTCTTCATGTTGCAATGGAACACGTGACCCAAAGGCTCATCAACGCCGCCGTAGATGTGCAGCTCGTGGCACACCTTAAGCTTGCGCAGCAACTTGGAGAGAGGCTCGGCGTCGTCGTGCAAGAAGTCACCGTCGGCAGTCATGATGAAGGCGGGCGGGAACTCTGGCGTCACATAAGTTTCCCAGTTGATCAGGTCAAGCTCGGCATCGCTTCCGCCTTCGGGCAGGTACGCATCCATAAGGCCCGAGGTCATGTCGGCCTCGTCGTCGCTGATCACAACCCTGCAGGCGCCGCAGTTGATGGCAATGGCTGTGGGCACAAAGCCCTCCGGCGCCTTGCAGCCGTACTTGGCCGCGTAGGCGGGGTTGGTGCACATGCAGCTAAATATGCCCAGCATACTACCACCGGCACTGTCACCCACCACAAACACCTTGTTGGGATCTCCGCCATACTCGGCAATATGGTCTATCGTCCACTGAAACACCGAGCAGGTGTCCTCGATGCTGGCCGGAAACTGGAACTCGGGCGCCAGGCGATAGGTAAAGTTGACCACCACAAAGCCACGAAGGGCCAGGTCCATGCAGTACCACTGATAGCGTTCCTTGTCGCCATACACCCAGGCGCCGCCGTGGATGCTCACGATCACGGGCAAAGGCAGCTGGGCATCTTTGGGACGATACACGTCCAGCATCTGCCAGTCGGGATCGGGCCCGTACGCAATGTCGTCAAAGCGCTCGATGCCCGTAGGCGTGGTAAGGCCAGCGTCGCGAATCTCGTCCCCCTCGCCAAACTGTTGGCGAATCATCATAGCCATCTCGTGCATAATGCCCTCCCTCTTGGTTGCTTCCATAAGCCCATGTTGAAGCATTGATAAGAAGTTTGTTGACTTGCATCGGCAAACGTAGGGATGCGCTGCATAACGGCCGCAGGCGGAATGGCCGGCCAAAGTGCTGGCAGGGATGGGCATCCCTCAGAGCAATCTCTCCTTGCAGTTGGTTGGTACGCGGGTCTTTAGAGACCGCAGGGAGAGAGCTGTTCCAGAAAGTGCGTAATCATTTTGGGATGCCATTATGAGCACAGGTCTTCTACCTGTGCATTTACGATATCAGACGTTCTTGCGTTCTCAGATGATTACGCACTTTCTGTAGCGGCATTGGACCACAGACCGAGGCAAACAGAAGAGCTGTTCTTGGCTTTGTGCGAGGAACAGAAAGTGCGTAATCATTTTTACCTCCACAACATGCGATAAATCGTGTACCTTCTCTTTTAGTAACTGCTCTATTTTCTAATCGAAGATGATTACGCACTTTCTTCCCAAACAACCGCCTTGCGTGCCCAGAACCGTATCAAGCCGCTTCGAGACGCTTAGAACGGTCTCTCAAGTTAAACGGAACCGCACCCGTCCA
The DNA here is from genome assembly GCA_017510875.1 of Atopobiaceae bacterium. GTDB lineage: Bacteria > Actinomycetota > Coriobacteriia > Coriobacteriales > Atopobiaceae > UBA1367. The sequence continues at coordinate 1,462 of JAFWLX010000343.1, forward strand.
GGTGCCGTGGTCCATACCCCTTCATCAGTCATTCGTCCACAGGCACGCTTCTTCGCCTATGACTGCAGGTTCTTTAGCGAATTTGTTTCCGCTCTGCCCAAACAGAAGCGTAAGGTTCAAAGCATCAATCAGAAGGAAAGGAGCACGTGATGGGCGCCGTACGCATAACGAGGGCTAGGGTCTTTGAGGCAGACGGTACGTTTACAGAGCGCGATCTGTGTCTTCAGGATGGACATATTGTGGCCGAAGCCGCGGGCGATACGGTTGACGCTCGTGGACTTATGGCTATCCCCGGTCTTGTTGACGTGCACTTTCACGGCTGCATGGGACAGGACATGTGCAACGGAACCGAGGAGGCCATACGCACGCTTGCCTCATACGAGGCCTCCCGGGGCGTGCTTGCCATCTGTCCCGCCACGATGACCTATCCCGAGGAGAAGCTCAACGCCATTGCCGATGCAGCGGCTGCGTGGGTGGCCACAGGCCCACACAAGGACTGTGCCGACCTAGTTGGCATCAATATGGAAGGGCCGTTTATCAGCCCAAACAGGGTGGGCGCTCAAAACCCTGCCTACGTGCAGAGGCCAGATGCCGCTATGTTCCGTCGCGTGCAGGCGCGATCTGGTGGCCTTTTCAAACTGGTGACACTGGCTCCCGAGGTGGATGGCGCGCTTGAGTTTGTGGACGAGCTTGCCGGCGAGGTAGGCGTATCGGTAGGTCATACTTGTGCCACCTACAAGCAGGCTGCGACTGCTTTTGAGCATGGTGCTCGCCAGGTAACGCACATGTGGAACGCCCAACCTCCCCTGCACCATCGTGACCCTGCGGTCGTTGGTGCCGCATCGGATTACGATCACGTACGCGTAGAGATTATCTGTGACGGTATTCACCTGCATCCCGCAACGGTACGTATAGCATTCAAGCTGTTTGCGGGACGCGTGATTATGATTGCCGACTCTATGGAAGCCACGGGCCTTGCCGACGGCGAATACGCACTGGGCGGACAGAAGGTTATAGTGCGTGGGAACCTTGCCACGCTTGAAAGCGGAACTATCGCTGGATCTGTCACCAATCTCTTCGACTGCCTGCGCTGGGCCGTGCACAAGGCAAAGATTCCATTGGCAGATGCGCTCTTGGCCTGCACACTTACGCCCGCACAGGCGATTGGCGTGGACAACAGTTACGGATCGCTTGACACGGGCTGCGTAGCTAACGTGGTGCTGGTAGACGACAATCTGGACATACACGCCATCTACCTGCGTGGAGAGCGATTAGATTAGCTGGCGGGCTGACCTCGCTCAGATTGCGATCATGCCTGTTATTCAGAAGCGCGTAATGTTCCCAAAAAAGCCTCGCGGCTCGAGTCATGATATATGGCCTAGACTCCAGCCGCCAGGCCCCTTGGGGGACAGAAAGTGCGTAATCATCTGAGGATGTAAGCATGCCTGATGCCGTAAATACGCAGGTTGTTGACCTGTGCTCATAATGGCACCTCAAAATGATTGCGCACTTTCTGTTTCAAATGACAAATGGAAGCTATAAAGAAAGCCAGAGTACCGTATTCCCTAACAGGGAGAGTAAGGTCTATGCGCTGCTAACGGCGCGTATGCCAGCCGCGTTGTGCCTCCTTTGCATGCGGCTTAATACCGAGCAGTGATTCGGGATGCGAGCCAAGGTGATACATGCGAGCCTGGAAAGCAACGCGCGCATTTTGCTCCTCATCGTTGCCTAGCTCCAGCGTTATATCCAGCGCCCGCGCGATTGCCTGTGCAATCCGCTCGGTCTGACGAGGGACGCGAAGGTGCTGCCCCGTAACCGTGATCACGCGAAACCCCAGTTCTTCGAGTACATTTCTACGCAGGGCATCGTTGGCGATACGATCGGCAGCCGTATGATGAAGCTCGCTGTCATATTCAACGGCAAGCTTTGCATCCAACCAAAGTAGGTCTGGTGTTATGTGATCGTCATCCCATAGGATTCGTAAATCATCTCCAACGGGAAGGCTGTGGTTCAACTCTGGCGCCGGCAACTCATATCCACCGTCATCGCGACGGACGCACAGCATGAGCGTGAGAGCGATCTCCATGGGCGAAGCAGCTCCCCCTATGACCGTTGGGGCAACAGCGAGCGCTTTTCTGCGTCCGTGAACCCCGACAAGCTCGTTTGCCTGAGCTATAAGCATCTCGGGTGTTGTGGTTTGTGGGCGAAGGAATACCTCTTCGTTGATGCCAAAGCGCCCACAAAGCTCCATTCCCAGAAAGCGAAGCTGTTCCTCGTTTAGCACGTTTGCCATCTGTACAAAGCAAAGTTCAGGTGTCGAGCAGAAGAGCATGCGTTTGATACGTATTGCGGGATAGTGCCCACTTCGGATATTGAAGACGCTGCAGTTGGTGATGGCGGTCCGTCTACGGTCCTCCTTGTCCCAGACCAAAAGCTGCACGGGCTTTGTGAGCGATTCCAAAGCTTGGGCAGCATGTCGCTCATACTGCCTTCTACTACCCTCAAGGCATCCGTAGGGCAAAACGACACGATTGGCTACGATGTCAATCTCTTTGTTGAGTCTTAGCCATTCGACAGCCGAGCCGCGTCCAAGCAAGAAAGCCATGATTCATCTCATTCCGGTTGACAGAGCTGCCCGGCAGCGGTCGGTCCCAGCTCAATTAGAAAGTGCGTAATCATTTTAGCGCAATTCTATATCAAAAACATAAATATGCTGGTAGACAGCTTGTGTTCATAATGGCATCTCAAAATGATTACGCACTTTTTGAAACGCTGATATGCACTCCCTTAAATTGCTGGAGCCAAACGACTAGCCTCAGGTAGCCCGCATTGCTCGTGCAATCCTTTCTGGACGCAGGTTGAGTAACACAAGACCGATCCTTTGGCTCAGATTCGCAATAGAATGCAATAGACACACAGGCAATGGAAGGCAGGAGACCACGCGTGATCTGGATAGGAAACCACGTATCAACGAGTAAGGGCTATGCGGCCATGGGAGCGCACGAGCTTGAGCTTGGCGGCAACACCTTTGCCTTCTTTCCGCGCAACCCGCGGGGCGGACGATCCAAGACGCCCGCACCAGAGGACGTGCAGGCGTTAAAAGACCTGATGGCAATGCACAACTTTGGGCCCTTGGTGGTCCATGGTGCGTACACCATGAACGTCTGCGCCGCAAAGCCCGAGGTGCGCGCCAACTCGCGTGAAATGCTGCGCGACGACCTCATCCGCCAGCAGGCCCTACCCGGCAACTTTTACAACTTCCACCCGGGAAGCCATGTGGGACAGGGACCAGAAACGGGCGTTGAGCTGGTAGCAAGTGCGCTGGTTGCCATTGTCGGCGAGGTTGAGGAGGCCACGGGCAGACCTCTGGCCAACACCGTGCTGCTTGAAACCATGGCGGGAAAGGGCACCGAGATTGGTCGCAGCTTTGAGGAGCTGCAGGCCATCATCGACGGCGTTGCCGCCGACGGCGGACAAGACATGGCGACCAAGCTGGGCGTTTGCCTCGACACTTGTCACATTTGGGACGGCGGATACAACGTGAAGAAAGAGCTTGATGGCGTCCTGCGCGTCTTTGACGAGGTCATAGGCCTCAGCCGCCTGCAGGCCATACACCTTAACGACTCCAAGAACCCCTGCGGCTCGCACAAGGACCGCCACGAAAAACTGGGGATGGGCGAGCTGGGCGCAGATGCCCTGCAAGCCGTGGTGCAGCACCCTCTCTTGCAGGATCGCCCCTTCATTCTTGAGACGCCCAACAACGACGCCGGGTACGCCGAGGAAATAGCTCTCGTACGCAGCTGGATGAGATAAAACAAGCGCGGCAAGGGCCCATTTTGTCTAGAAGGCGCCGTACCGGCATCCGCAAAACGCGTTGCTTCTCTCTGTTCTAGACTAGGGTTGGCCAATACAACAAGGCCTATCCCCGCCAAAGCTTAGCCGCAAGGAGCAAACATGTGCCATAGAGTCTCCCCTCTTGTCATAGCCGAGCTCAAGGCGGCACTTGAAGGGCTGCGCTTAACGGGACATGCACGGGTACCGCAGCGCGACCCCAACACCGTGGTACCCGACGCCTACCCGGGAAAGCAGCTCCCCCTGTTTACCGTTGACGATAGCGGCCAGCTGCAGGCATCCGAACTCATCTGGGGGTTTGACGGCCCGCCAAACAGCAGCTCGCGCTTTGTCTTTAATACCAGAATCGAAACTGCCCTGTCACAGGCGCGTTCTGGACGCGGGCTCTGGGCAAAGCCCATCAACAGCGGTCGCTGCCTTGTTCCCGTCAGAAGCTTTTGGGAGTCGTGGACCATCAATAGCCCCAGGCGCGGCGCACAGGTTCGCTTTGCGCTCCCCGGACACCAGGTGTTTCTGCTTGCCGGCATCCAGGATAACGGCCGAGTCTCGATAGTCACAACCCCTCCCAACGCAGACGTCTTGCCCATGCACAGCCGTATGCCCCTTGTGCTGGGACCGGGCGAGTCCACGATTTGGCTTGGGCCGGACTATGCCAGTCTGGCAGACCGCTCGCATATCAAACTTGACGTCTTTCCAGAGGAGGACGCACAGCGAGAGAAGCCCGCTGCGCTTTTCTAGTACCCAAGGAGATCGCATGACCACATCACGCCCTGAGGGAGCCCCTACCTTGGCCCCGGAGTCTGGACTCAAACCCTCGCAGCGCATGCGCGTGGCGTACCTGCTTACGTTGGTGGGAGGCTTTCTGGATGCCTATACCTACTTCGAACGGGGCGGCGTGTTTGCCAACGCACAGACGGGCAACATCGTTAAGCTGGGCATATCCCTTGCCAACGGAGCGCGCGACCAATACCTGCGCTACCTCATTCCCATCTGTGCATTTATCCTGGGACTTTTGGCATCGCTGGCCATCAAGGAGATTCTTGAGCGGCGCAACATACGTCTGGTGCGTCGCAGCGTCCTTGCAGTTGAAATCTGCGGCTTGGCAGCTGCAGGCCTCATCCCTTTGGGAGCGGAATGGGACATCGTGGCCAACTGCATCGTAAGCTTTGTGGCGGCCATGCAATACGAGACCTTCACCACCTTCCGTGGCGAGGTGATCGTCACTACCGTGAGCACGGGCAATCTTAAGAAGTTTGTTGATGCCCTCTTTGCGGGCATCGTAAACCGTGACCCAAAGAAGCTGAGCAGGGCAGGCTTGTTCCTCTCCATCACTGCAACGTTCACGTTTGGCGCCTTTATGGGAACACGCTGCTGCAATGCGATGGGCAGAGCCGCCATCATCCCGGTCATGTTCATACTTGCGCTGGTCATTGGCATAATCACGCTGCTGCGACGCAGAAACGTTGCACGCTAGCGCACGTACGACAGCGCTCAAGGCGGGGCCGCAACGACAAGCCCCCACCCCCCAGCACCTTCTGTACGACGCCGCTCGTGCAATGTCTGTCAAAAATCACTATGACAGACGGCGCAAGACCTACGATAGATTTATGAAGTCACTGATCTCTCTCATAGTGCCCAAGGAGCAGACGCCCGAGGAGAAGCGCCGCGAGATGCTCGAGCGTCCCGTGGGGCCGCTTATCCTCTCGCTGGCTGCGCCAAGCATCTTTGCCAACGTAGTGAGCACCATCTATAACCTGGCGGACACCTTCTTTGTGGGACAGATGGGCGAGACCAGCGCAAGCGCAGCTGTAGGCGTTGCCTTTGTCACCTCTACCATCATCCAAGCCATGGCCTTCTACTTCGCGCAGGGCACGGGCATCCACATGAGCCGCTGCCTAGGCGCCGGCAAAACCGAGGAGGCGGCCATCTACGTCAACACGGGCATCGCGGCCACCGTATGTCTGGGAACACTCATTGCGGTGGTGGGCCACCTTTTTCTTGACCAGCTCTGCTACATAGGAGGCGCTACACCCACCATTTTGCCCTATGCGCGCTCTTACATAAGCATCCTGCTGCTTGGCGCACCCTTCATTGCCAGCGGCTTTCTTATGAACATGCAACTGCGCTTTCAGGGCGAGTCGTTCTATTCCATGCTTTGCATGGTGGCGGGTGCAGTGCTTAACACCATCCTTACCCCACTTTTCATTTTTCCCTTGGGCCTAGGCATTGCCGGCAGCGCCTTGGCAACCGTGGTAAGCGAAGGCGTAAGCTTTGTCCTTCTGCTCATAGAGATGCAGCGTGCGGGCATCACGCCACTTGGCCTGCGCTACGTACGTTTTCCCAACGCACACATGATGCGCACCATCAACAACGGCGGTGTTCCCTCGTTTGCCCGACAGGTTATGCTGGGTGTGGCAACATCGCTGCTCAACAATGCCGCCGCACCCTTTGGCGACGCCGCCATTGCAGGCATTGCCGTAGTGCAGCGCATAACTAGCGTGGGCAATTTCTTTCAGATTGGTATTGGGCAGGGATTCCAGCCCATTACGGGTTACAACCTGGGAGCCAAGCGTTACGACCGCATTCGCGAGGCTTATTACACCGCGCTGAGGATGGCCTTTGTATCGGTTGCAAGCATTGGCGTGATCACCTTTATATTTGCTCCGCAGCTAATTGTCATCTTTCGAGACGACCCTGCCGTAGTTGCGTTTGGCACTCTTACCCTGCGGCTCTGCAGCATCACCATGCCCTTTACCGGCGTGGCCATGGTCACCAACTTCCTTCTACAGACCTCGGGCAAGATGTGGCGTGCAACCTTCTTGGGAGCCTGCCGCTTGGGCCTGGTGCTTGGCCCTGTGGTGCTGATACTCCCTCCGCTGCTAGGCCAGCTGGGCGTTCAGATTGCGCAGCCAGTCACCGACATCATCACCACATGCATCGCGCTTCCCATGGCCCGCTCCATCCTAGCCGAGCTGTACGAGCGAAGCGTGACGGACTCGGAGCTGTAGCGGAAGGGCCATCGGGGGACGCAGCCCCCACAGGCCGGCCCAGCGGCGACCCTCGGGACGACTTCTGAGGCTGCTCCGCCCTTACGGCGCGGCAGCTGCGGAACTCGGCTGCTTCGCAGCCTCAGACAGTCCTCGCTCCCGACGCACCGACG
>JAFWLX010000344.1 GCA_017510875.1 Atopobiaceae bacterium
AGGGGTGCAACCTGATGCGTGCCGAGTTCTTTGGCACACGCCTGCGTGGCGTCGACCTCTCTGGGAGCGAGCTCGCAGGCATTCGTGTGAGCAACATCTTTGCCGAGCTCAGCGGCGCCAAGATCAGCCTGGACCAGGCAGTTGACCTGGTGAGCCTTCTCGGCGTCAAGCTCGTCGACGCCGATTGACCCATACAAAGGGACAGGCACCGTAGTTCGAGTTTCCGAACTACGGTGCCTGTCCCTTCGTATGGGTGCGTTAGGCGCGCATGTCAATCGCGATGCAGGCAGCGCCGCAGAGCAGGCCGCCCACCAGCCATGGCAGCCAGAAGTAGCTGATCCAGAACGGGTCACCATACCACGTGGCCCAGAACATAAGCGGCAAGGCGATCGCAGTCGCGACCAGCATGACGATGCCGCACACGGCTCCCTTGCGCTTGCTGCGACGTACCTTCTCGAGCACCGCCGGCGCACGGTCCTCGCCTACGATGCCCGCAATCTCCTCTTCCGAGAGATCCTCGAGCGCCGAGATGTTGTAGTCCTCGATATCCATACGGTTCTGCAGGATACTCGCGTACACGATGAGCGAGACACCCGCCGCAACGCACAACAGGAAGAGCCCATTGGCGATCGGCAGATCGCCATGCCGATCAGCAAAGGCCTCGATGGCAAGACCAAAGAAGACTATGCAGATGCCAGCGGCAATACGACGTCCTTTGGCACCCCGCTCCGCCATGCGCTGGTCGTCGGTGTAGAAATTGGCCACATACGGGTGTGCCTTGGTGAACGCCGAGTGCTCCATCGCGGCAGGAAGGATGAACAGCAGACCAAGGCCAATGAATCCGAAGAACGCAAGCGCCGTCGGGCCATCCCCCATCCAGCCGTCGAGTGTCGCTGCGCAGGCAGGGCCCATGATGCACAGACCGACGCCCAACGCCATGCGCCGCGCATAGTCACGGTGATGCTCGTCATAGCCCACCACGTCCTCGGCAAGCGCCGCCGCAGGCACGGCAAGATCGGGCTCCGGCGCTCGGGCCGTCAGGTCTCCCTGCACGAGCTCGTCCAGCGTGCAGTCAAAGATCTGGCAGAGCTTGAGGAGCTTGTCCATCTCGGGATAGGCGCGCTCGGCCTCCCACTTGGTCACCGACTGGCGGCTCACGCCAACCAGCATGGCAAGCTGCTCCTGGGTCATGTTGCGCGTCGCGCGCAGGTGCTGAAGGTTATCGCGAAAGCTCATGTCCGCTCCTTGGTTTCGTCCGTTACTGACGATACCAAGTTTGTGCCCTATGCGGGTGGCAATCTACCAACTTGCGGCTGCTTTTTGAGGCAACCGAAAGGTGCCCGATGGTTGCTTTCCGCAGGTAGATGAGGCTTTACAGCAAAGTGCCGCCGGGATTCGCGTCCCAGCGGCACACGGAAAGAGCTGTGCTTACCTTGCAAGCATTCTACTCGATATAGTCAACGTCCATCGAGTAGCCAAGTATCTCGCCCACAGAGGTAATGGTTCCGCAGACTGTGATGGTGTCACCCATACTCGCCGACGCAATAGCGCTCAAGGTCTCGTCATCACGAATGTAGCACTGGATACTATCAAACGACCACTCATCGCCATTGCCAAGGGCGAAATAGTCGCCAGAGGCATCGATATTCTTTAGCACACCAGAGAAGCGCACGGGTACGCCTTCGTACGTGTTCTTGGCGTTAAGTGGATTGTTGGAGAGGGTCTCGAAGAGTGTATTAATGTCGACATCTTCGTACGAGACAACTTCAGGTTCCGGCTCAGGTTCTGCCTCTGTCTCAGCTTCAGCCTGCTCTTCGGTCTCCTTCTCAGGCTCGGTCTTCCCTTCCGTCTGTTCCTGCGCAGGCTGAGAAGCATTCGACGCAACAGGCTTCTCCTTTTCAGATTTTGACCCACCAAAGACAAGGCCTAGCACGAGCAGTATCACCACAGCTCCGCCGATGATCTTCAGACAACCGCCAAGCTTCTTCATAATCAGACCCCTTTTCATCCGCATGAGATGACGAAACGAACCTGATGATAAGTTGAGACCGTAACGATTACCTCAGCTGCCAGCTGAATTTGGAGCTGTTTGAGACCAAAGCCGTTGGCTCGTGTCGTATGAAAGATGCCCGCAATTCCTTCATCAAGATGGGCGGAATACCGGTAAGTATCGCCATGAGCACAACCCCGAGCATCGCAATGAGTGACCACTTGGCTGCAGATTTCGCGACAGCAGGAAGCGCGCGAGGAAGAACACCTGCATGCTTGGCAACGACAGCCCGCTGAATGTCGCTAGCAAACATCACCACGCAGCCTGCCCAAAGAATGCCTGAAAACGGGTAGTAGATGGCATCGAGCGGCCTAGTGTAGTTTGAAGTGTCTAATCCAGCAGCAAAGAATGCGGATCAGAAGAGCCCCGCGAAAATCCACATCAGAAGAAGAAACAGCTTGGTGAGGAGGTCCACGCATAGCCAGCCGTTCCAAAGCTCAGCGATGCTTCGCTTCACCGCATTGAA